>JAKAGJ010000444.1 GCA_021815655.1 Deltaproteobacteria bacterium
ATCGCCCTGGCCGAGGGCGGGGTGCCCCCCGCGGGGCTATGACGGGTCGGTTGGCGCCCTGCCCCGGGCCAAGGCCGGTGGCTCCCGTGTAAAGCTTGATCCTGAAAATACACGGGCGGGGCGGGGCGGGGCGCCCCCCGCGGGGCCATGACGGGTCGATTGGCGCCACGGCGATTACCGAGGCCTTCGGCCTCGTTTTTGCCCGGCCCAGGGCCCTGGGCCTAGCCCAGGGTGAGGCGGTCGCGGCCGGATTGCTTGCTCTGGTACATGAACTGGTCGGCGCGGGCCAACAGGGAGTCCATGGTGTCGCCCTCGCGCACCAGGGCGGCGCCCAGGGAGATGGTGGCGCGCAAGGGCTCGGGCTGGCGGAAGATGACGCAGTTGGCCACCAGGGCGCGGTAGCGCTCGGCCACCCGTTGCAGGGCCTCCGGGTCCACGTTGGGAATGATGGCCAGGAACTCCTCGCCGCCCCAGCGCCCCACCAGGTCAAAGGGGCGCGAGTTCAGCTCCAGGGAGCGGCTGACCATGACCAAAAGCTCGTCGCCGGCCTGGTGGCCCAGGCGGTCGTTGATGGACTTGAAGTGGTCCAGGTCCATGAAGACGACGCCGAAGGGCCAGCCCTGGCGCGCATGCTCGGCCAGGCGGGCCTCCAACTGCCGCTCCAGATAACGCCGGTTGGGCAGGCGGGTCAGGGGGTCCAGCATGGCCAGGCGCTGCAACTCCTCCAGGCGCAGCTGGGTTTCCAGGCGGATGGAGTTGTCGGCGAAAACCTCCAGGGCGCCCGTGATCTGCCCCCGGTCGTCGCGCAAGGGCGAAACGCGCACCAAAACCGGCAAGCGGTGGCCGGCCTTGTGCAGCAGGAAGACCTCGGCCTCGCGGGCCATGCCGTCGGCCAGGGTCAGGGCCACCGGGCAGCCGCCCTGGCAGAGGTTGTCGCCCAACTCGTTGACATGCACCAGGATGTTGTCGGCGCAGGAGCGCCCCACCACCTCGGCGGCGGGGTAGCCGGTCAGCTTCTCGGCGGCGTTGTTCCAGTAGGTGATGCGGCGCTGCGGGTCAAGAAAGTAAACGCCGTCGTAGAGGTCATCCAAGACCCGCACGGGGATGGTGCCCTGCCCAACCATGCCCAACTCCCTATACAACCTAGTCTATTACTGCGCTGCCGCCTCAATATAGCCCATCCGGCGGGTATTTCACAGTATTAATAACTATTCAGCGCCCGTCCGCGCCGGCGCGCCGGCCAAATTGGCCTTGACAGCCCCCGGGCATGGCTGTAACGTGACTTCTGAGCGAGCGCTCAGTCAAAAAGGACGCCGCCCACCCCCCACAGGAGAGGCCCATGCGCCAGGACAGTACCCCGGCCGGCTCCCGCGCCCTGGCGGGCCGCCCATGAGCCCGCCCGGGGGCTCCGGCCGCCCCAAGCTCAAGGCCCTGCGACCCGCCGAGCCGGCCCGGGACATCCCCACGGCGGTGAAGGATCCCGGCCTGGTGGCCAAGCGTCGCCGCCAGATCGTGGACGCCACGGTGCAGTTGTTCATCAACAAGGGCTTCCACAAGACCACCACCCGCGAGATGGCCCAGGCCGCCGGCTTTTCCATCGGCACCCTCTACGAGTACGTCACCAGCAAGGAGGACGTGCTGTACCTGGTCTGCCAGGCCATCCACGAGGAGATGGAGCAAAGACTGCGCCAGCGCATCCGCCACGCCGGCTCCGGGGCCCAGGCCCTGGCCGGGGCCATCGAGGCCTATTTCACGGTCTGCGACCAGATGAGCGATCACATCCTGCTCATCTACCAGGAAACCAAGTCCCTGCCCGCCGAGTCCATGCGCTTCGTGCTGGCCCACGAGGAGCGCATCACCCAGATTTTCGCCGAGCTGCTGGGCAAGGGCGTGGAGGATTTTTCCCTGCGCCCCCTGGACCGCGACGAGACCCTGCTCATGGCCCACAACATCGCGGTGCTGGGGCACATGTGGACCTTCCGCCGCTGGTCCCTGGGGCACCGCTTCACCTTGGAACAATACATCGCCCGGCAGAGCGAACTGATACTGGGCCAGCTCAGATGAGCGATGGCCCCACCATGGGGAGGAAATCATGACCGTGGAGACCGAGCCCTACCTGCCCAAGAACCCCGTGCGCTGCGTTACCGCGGCCTCTCTCTTCGACGGCCACGACGCGGCCATCAACATCATCCGCCGCATCCTGCAAGCCAGCGGCGTGGAGGTGATCCACCTGGGGCACAACCGCTCGGTGGCCGAGTGCGTGGAAGCGGCCATCCAGGAGGACGCCCACGCCATCAACGTGAGCTGCTACCAGGGCGGCCACATGGAGTTCTTCAAGTACACCGTGGACCTCTTGCGGGAGCGCCGCGCCCCCCACATCAAGGTCTTCGGCGGCGGCGGCGGCGTGATCGTGCCCGAGGAGATCGCGGAGTTGGAGGCCTACGGGGTCACCAAGATATATTCCCCCGAGGACGGCCGGGTGCTGGGTCTGCAGGGCATCATCAACCACCAGGTGCGCCTCTTGGATCAGCCCCTGGGCGGCGAGCACGACCTGTCGCTTCTGGAAAAGCTGGACCCCGAGCACCCCGAGGTGGTGGCGCGGGTCATCACCAGCGTGGAGCGCGCCGCCCTGGGCCAGGACGGCGACATCGAGGCCTGGCGCCGCGCCCTGGAGTCCCGCCGCTCGGACTACAAGGTGCCGGTGGTGGGCATCACCGGCACCGGCGGGGCGGGCAAGAGTAGCCTCACCGACGAGATGCTCATCCGCTTCGTCAAGGACTTCCCCGACAAGCGCGTGGCCATACTCTCCGTGGACCCCACGCGGCGCAAAAGCGGCGGCGCGCTCTTGGGCGACCGCATCCGCATGAACTCCCTGGAGTCCCCCACCCTGTACCTGCGCTCCCTGGCCACCCGGGGCAGCGGCATGGAGATCAGCCAGGGCCTGGGCGACGTTATCGCCGTGGCCGTGGCCGCCGGCTACGACCTGGTGGTGGTGGAGACCGCCGGCATCGGCCAGGGCGACGCCGCCGTGGTGGACCTGGTGGATGTCAGCCTCTACGTCATGACCTCCGATTTCGGCGCCGCCAGCCAGCTGGAAAAGATCGACATGCTGGATTTCGCCGACCTGGTGGCCATCAACAAGTTCGACCGCCGGGGCGCCGACGACGCCCTGCGCGACGTGCGCAAGCAGATGCAGCGCAACAAGGGCCTGTGGCACACGCCGCCCGAGGAAATGCCGGTCTACGGCACCATCGCCAGCAAGTTCAACGATCCCGGGGTCACGGGCCTGTACCTGGCCTTGCTGGAGGCCATCACCAAAAAGACCGGCTGCCCGTTCGCCTCGCCGCGCACCCGGCCGGCGGCGCGCTTCTCCGAGGACAAGACCATCATCGTGCCGGCCGAGCGCTCGCGCTACCTGGCCGAGATCGCCGACAGCGTGCGCGACTACCACGCCCACACCGGGGCGCAGGCCGGCATCATCCGCCGGGTGTGGCAGA
>JAKAGJ010000003.1 GCA_021815655.1 Deltaproteobacteria bacterium
GCCAGCAGGCGCGGCACCTGCCCCTGGTTGTAGGGCGGGTCGGCCAGCACCAATTCCCGCGGCCCCAGGCTCATGAGGGCCGGGCTGGCCAAGCCGGCGTCACCCACCAGCACCTGGGCCTGGGGCGTAAGCGCCAGGGCCGCCAGGTTGGCCCGCAGGATGGCGGCCGCCTCCCGGCGGTGCTCCACGAACAGGCAACTGGCCGCGCCCCGGCTCAGGGCCTCGATGCCCAGGGTGCCAGGGCCGGCGTAGAGGTCGGCCAGGCGGACGCCCGCCACCCGCGCCCCCAGGATGTTGAACAGGGCCTGGCGCACCTTGGCGCCGGTGGGCCGGGTGTCCAGACCCGGCGGGGACTTGAGGTTGCGCCCCCGCAAGGCCCCGCCGGTGATCTTCAGCATGGCCGGGGCCTACAGGTAGTCCCGCGCCAGTATCTCGGCGATCTGCACCGCGTTGGTGGCCGCGCCCTTGCGGATGTTGTCGGCCACCAGCCACAGGTCGATGCCCCGCTCCTGGCTTATGTCCTCGCGGATGCGCCCCACCAGGGTCAGATCCTGGCCGGCGGCCTCCAGGGGCATGGGGTAGCGCTTGTTGGCCGGGTCGTCCACCACCAGCACGCCGGGGGCCTGGGCCAAGGCCTGACGCACCTGCTCGGGGCTGATCTTCTTGGCGGTGGTGATGTTCACCGCCTCGCTGTGGCCGTAGAACACCGGCACGCGCACGCAGGTGGCCGTGACCTTGATGGAGCTGTCGCCCATGATCTTCTGGGTTTCCAGCACCATCTTCATCTCTTCCTTGGTGTAGCCGTTGTCCTTGAACACGTCTATATGGGGTATGAGGTTCAAGGCGATCCTGTAGGGGTAGACCTTGTTCTCCACCGGGCGGCCCTCGTACAGGGCCTTGAGCTGGTCCTGAAGCTCGAAGATGGCCTTCTGGCCAGTGCCGCTGACCGCCTGGTAGGTGCTCACCACCACGCGCTCGATCTTGGCCAGGTCGTGGATGGGCTTGAGCACCACCACCATCTGGATGGTGGAGCAGTTGGGGTTGGCGATGATGCCCTTGTTTTTGTATTGGGCGATATCCTGGGGGTTGACCTCGGGCACCACCAGGGGCACGTCGGGGTCCATGCGCCAGGCGGATGAGTTGTCCACCACCACCGCGCCCTCTTTCCAGGCCTGGGGAGCCCACTTTTCGCTGGTGGAGCCGCCGGCCGAGAAAAGGGCCACGTCTATGCCCTTGAAGCTGCCCTCGCCCAAGACCTCCACCGGCACCTGCTGGCCTTTGTAGGTCAGGGTTTTACCGCGGGAGCGCTCGGAGGCCAGAAGTCTAAGCTGGGAAATGGGGAAATTACGCTCCTCCAGGCAACCGATCATCTGGTTGCCCACGGCGCCGGTGGCGCCGCAAACGGCTACGCGGTACTCCTTGGCCATGGCTCAAGCTTTCTTTGGTGGACGTTGGCGGTTAGGGGCCAGCCGCCCTGCCCGGGCGGCTGGCCGCTGCTGGCTTGCATGTTGATCCTATACGCGGCCACAAAATTTGGTTGCGCATGATGGTCGCGCATGGGCGCGCCAGCGCCCGGGAGCCCAGGCAAAACCACGCTTTTGCCTGGGCGAGGCCCGAAAAATACATGGGCGTATTTTTCGGGCGCCAAGTATAGATGAAATGCAGCCTGTTACAACGGTCTTTTTTAGCGGGGCCGGGGCACAATTGCAATGGCTTTGTGCACCTGGCCGGTCCGGTCCTTAGCCGCCCAGCCTTTGGCGGCAGGCCGCCTCGTAGTCCTGGCAGATTTCCCAGTACTCGTCCAGGCTCAAGGGCGGCCGGTTGATGGCCAGCAGCAGTGGCAGGGGAATGGGCTCTTGCCGGGCCAGGTGGCCACCGGCCCGGGCCAGAAGGTTGAGATGCCCGGCCAGGCGTTGGGGCCGCATCTGCAAGGCCAGGGAGCCGGGCAGGCACAGCTCGCCCAGGCTGGCGCTGTGGAAATTGGCGGCTTGTTGCCGGAAGGTGGCGATCAGGGGAGCGAAGGTGGCCGGCTCCGGGAAGCTGCAAGTGCTTAATAACAGCATGCCGGCGGGCATGGACCAGTTCAGGGGGTGGCGCACGCGCCCGTCCGGCCCGCGCGCCAGGAAGGGCTGCATACAGCTTATGCAGCGGTCGATCACGGCCTTGAGCTGGGCGCTCATGTTGTCGGTGTAAACCGGCGCGGCCAGCACCAACAGGTCGGCGGCCTGGAGCTCGGGGTAGAGCAGTTGCATGTCGTCATTCTGGGCGCAGACCCCCGGAGTCTTGAGCATGCACTTTAAGCAGGCCACGCAGGGGGCCACCTTGAGCCTGGCCACCTCCCGCACCGTGACCGCCGCCCCGCCCTGCTCCAGCCCCCGCGTCAGAGCCGCCAAGAGGCGCGCGGTCAGGCCCTTGCCCGCCCGGGCGCTGCCGTTGAGGGCCAATACCTTCATCTTTTCCTCCCCGGTTGCCGATAGGGATGTTGCGCAGCGGCACCCGGCGTGTGGGAGGGCCGCCATTGGTGGGGCAAGTCTAAACCAGGCCTGGCGGAAGTACCTGGAAATTTTGCCCGGCCGGAAACTGGGCGGGCCACGGCCGCGCCGCGCGGGGATTTTGGCCTTGAACCACCGGAAGCCATGCGCCAAAGTACTAGTAGGCCCTGGTAACCTGGGCTATTTTTCGGCTTGGAGGAGCGCCAGGGTGGACAACCTGCCCGTAAAAGTCCTGATCGCCGGCCGCGGCGCTCGGGAAACCGCCGCCCTGGCGGGGCTGCTGGCCCGGGCCGAGGGAGGGGCTTATGCCGCCCAGCCGGCGGCCAGCCTGGGGGAATTCCTGGATTTGGCCGGGCAGGGCGGGGCCGGCCAGGCCCTTTGGGCCGCCGATGCCGGTGAAGAGGCCCTGGAGGTGGTGGCCGGGCTGCGCCAGCGGGCGCCGGGCCTGCCCCTGGTGCTCTTGCTGGCGCCCCTGGAGCCTGACCTGGCCCGGCGGGCCCTGGCCCTGGGCGCCCAGGACTGCCTGGAGTTGACGGACCTGGAGGACCCCGGCCTGGCCGGCGCCCTGGTCCAGAAGCTGGCTCAGACCCTGGCCCTGGCCCCCGCCCGCCTGGAGTCCTTGCATGAGGCCCGCCAGACGGCCGAGCGCTATCGCTCCATCGTGGAGCACCAGACCGAGCTGATCTGCCGCTACCTGCCCGACGGCACCTTGACCTTTGTCAACCAGGCCTTCCAAGGCTATTTCGGCGGCTCCCCCCTGGGACGCACCGGCAGCAACCTTTTTGAGCACCTGCCCTCGGCCGACGGGCGCAGCCTGGAGGCCCTGCTGCCCCATCTTTCCCCACAGCATCCCCTGAGCCGCGGCGAGCAGACCTACACCGCCCCCAATGGCCAAGAACGCTGGCAGAAATGGACCCACTGGGGGATCTTCGACCAGGCCGGGCGACTGGTGGAGGTGCAGTCGGTGGGGCGCGACATCACCGAGCGCAAGTATGTGGAAAAGACCCTGCAAATCGTGGAGTCCAACCTGCGCCAGCTTATCGTGGACAACGCCGACGGCCTGATCGTGGCCAATCCGGATGGGCTGGTCCTGTTCGTCAACCCCGCCGCCGAGAGGATCATGGCCCGCCGCGCCTGGGACCTGGTGGGGCGTCCCTTCGACTTCCCCCTGATCCCCGGCCAGCGCCAGGAGATGTGTCTCATGACCGGTCCGAGCAAGGAGGTGGTGGTGGAGATGCGGGTGGTGGACACCACCTGGCAGGGGCGGCAGGCCATGCTGGCCTCCCTGCGTGACATCACCGAGCTGGCCCAACTGCGCCAGGAATTGGAGGCCCTGTCCCTGGTGGACGAGCTGACCGGCCTCTACAACCGCCGCGGCTTCCTGACCTTGGCCCGCCAGCAGGTCAAGACCGCCCAGCGCATGGCCCGGCGGCTGCATTTGTTCTTCATCGACGTTGACGACCTCAAGCAGATCAACGACCGCCTGGGGCACGCCGAGGGAGACAAGGCCCTGGTGGCGGCCAGCCAGGTGCTGAAAAGCACCTTTCGCGGCTCGGACATTGTGGCTCGCATGGGCGGCGACGAGTTCGCGGCCCTGGCCCTGGAGGGCGAGGACCGGGTGGACGAGCCGGTGCTGGCCCGCCTGGAACAAAACCTGCGGGCCTGCCGCCGGCAGGGGCTGCATCCCTTCCGCCTGTCCTTGAGCGTGGGCTCCACGGCCTTCAACCCCGGCGACCCCCGCGCCCTGGAGGACCTGATCCGGGAGGCCGACCAGCGCATGTACTTGAACAAGCGCGGCAAGGACCACCCGGAACCGGCCTAGGCCCGGTTACTCCAAGATGCAATCAAGGCCGTCCATGGCCTTGATTGCCAATCTACCGGGTATAAAGAGTGTTTTTAACCGGCCCGCAGATGAACTTGAGCCAACGTTCTTGTTGATTGCCGCTTGCCGTCGGTCATTACTCGAAGACCTTCTCCTCCCAATCCTCGGCCCCGGCGGCGTCGGCCTCGAAGTCGCGCTCCGTGCCGGTGGCCTTGGCCGCGGCATATTCCCGGTACCACTCGCTGGCCACGATCATGCTCATCACCTCGTTGGTGCCGGTCCAGATGGAGGCCAGGCGCAGGTCGCGCACGATGCGCTCCACGGGGTAGATGCTGGTGTAGCCGATGCCCCCCATGACCTGCATGGCGTGATGGGCGGCTTGCTGGCAGGATTCGGTGACGAATTTCTTGGTCTGGCTCACCAGGCGCCGGGTCTGGTTGGGGGCCAGGCCGGCGTCCACGCCCCGGGCGGTGACGTAGATGCTGGCCCGGGCCTGGTCCAGGAGCATGGCCGCGCTGGCCACCTGGAAGCTCACGCCCTGAAACTGGTTGATGACCTGGCCGAAGGCCTTGCGCCGGCTGGTGTAGCCGGTGGCCACCTCCAGGGCCGGCCGGGCGGCGCCGATGGTCATGGCCGCGGTGCCCAGGCGCTCGGGTATCATCATAGTGTTGAAGACCTCCACGGCCCCGTTCAGACGGCCCAGCAGGTTGGCCTTGGGCACGGCCACGTCCTGGAAGACGACCCGCCCGGCCCCGCCGCCCCGGCAACCCATGAGCCCGTAGATGTACTTGGTGGTCACCCCCGGCCCGCGCTCCACGATGAAGCAGGACAGCCCCTTGTGGGGCGGGGCCGCGGGGTCGGTGCGGGCGTAGACCAGGAAGTAGTCCGCCCCCTCGGCGCCCACGATGAAGCGCTTCTGGCCGTTGATGAGGTAGTGGTCGCCTTTGTCCACGGCGCTGGTGGTGGTGCCGAAGAAGTCGCTGCCGCCCCGGGGCTCGGTGAGGCATTCGGCGGCGAACAGCTCGCCCCTAAGCAGGGGTTTGACGTAGCGCTCCTTCTGCTCATCCGTGCCGTGCAGGATGATGGCGTCACAGACCAGCTCCGCGCCCACCCCGAAGGTGCAGGCGAAGATGTAGCCCAAGACGCCCACCTCCTCCATGACCATGCAGGTGCTTACCCAGTCCAGGCCCCGGCCGCCCCACTGGCGGGGATAGCGGCAGCCCATGAGGTTGCGCCGGCCGGCCTCCCGCAAAAACTCCTTGGGGAATTGAATCTTGTCCTGGTCCATGTCCAGGATCATCTGGCGGGGCACCCACTTGACCAGCTCGCGCACCTCGTCCCGCAGGGCCAGCTGCTCTCTACTCAAGAGAAAATCGAACATGGCTAGGCCTCCTCCTGGCGCAGCTTGAACTTCATGACCTTGCCCGTGGGGGTGTGGGGCAGGGCGGTCACGAACCTTATCTCGCGGGGGATCTTGTACCTGGCCAGGCGCTCGGCCAGAAAGTCCTGCAACTCCTCGGGGGTCAGGGCGGCCTCCTGGGCCGGCACCACGTAGGCGGTGACCGTTTCGCCCCACTGGGGGTGGGGCCGGCCGATCACCGCCGCCTCCACCACCTGGGCATGGGCGGCCAGGGCGTCCTCCACCTCCTTGGAGTAGACGTTCTCGCCGCCGGTGACGATCATGTCCTTGGTGCGGTCGACGATGAACAGGTAGCCGTCGTCGTCCAGGCGGGCCACGTCGCCGGTCTTGTACCAGCCGTCCTGGAAGGCGGCGCTGGTGCTGGCCGGGTCCTGGTAATAGCCCAGCATCATGGAGTCGGCCTTGAGCCATATCTCGCCGGTGTCGCCCGGCCCGGCCGGCTGGCCGTCGCTTTTCATCACCATAAGGTCGGCGCCGGGCAGGCCATGGCGGCCGATGGAGCCGGCCTTGGCCACCTGGTCGGCCGGCAGCAGGGTGGCGCCGGTGGGGCCGGCCTCGGTCATGCCGTAGACCTGATAGAAATTGGCGCTGCCGTAGGCTGCCATGAGCCGGCGGGCGGTATCCCCGGCGATGGGGCCGCCGCCGTAGACCCAGCAGCGCATGGAGGACAGGTCGAAATCGGCGAAGCCCGGGACCATCTGCAAGGGCAGCAGGTAGGAGATGGGCGCCCCGAAATACACGCTGCATTTTTCGTCCTGCACCGCCTGCAAAAAGTGCAGGGGATGGTACTCGCGAAGGAGCACCGTGGTGCCGCCCACGTACTGGATGCCCATGAACCAGTTGTTCAGCGGCGAGGAATGCCAGATGGGCATGGCCATCAACAGGCGGTCGTGCTCGTCCATCTTCAGCACCAGGGCGCCGGTGATGCCGGCCATGACCACGTTCTTGTGGCTGTGCAGGCAGCCCTTGGGCTTGCCGGTGGTGCCCGAGGTATAGAGGATCTGGGCCGGGTCGCCGTCGGCGATGGCCAGGGGGCTGAAGGCCGGGGCGGTATCCAGCAGGTCGTCGAAGCGCGGGTGCCCCTGGGCGTCGCTGTCCAGGCTGGCCTTGCGCACCGGCGTGGCCAGCTTGTCGGCCACGGCCGCCAGGGCGCCGTCAAAGAGCAGCACGCTGGCGCCGCTGTGCCCCAGGATGTAGTCCACCTCCGGGGCCGTGAGCTTGTGGTTGACCGGCACCACCACCGCCCCGGCCTGCCAGGCCCCATAGATGGCCACCACGAAGCTGACGGTGTTGTGGCTCATGATGGCCACGCGGTCGCCCTGGCCCACGCCCCAGGATTGCAGCACCGCCGCGGCCTGTTGGGCCAGGCCGCGCACCTGGGCGAAGGTCCAGCCATGGCCGGCGGCGCGCAGGCAGTCCTTGTGGGGGAATTTGCGGGCGTTCAAGTCCAGCATCTGTACCAGGTTCATGGCCGGTGCTCCTTGGGGTTGGTTGGGTTGCGGCCTTCCAGTTGGGCCAGGCGGTCAAAGAGTCTTTGCCGCACCGCCAGGATGTCCTGCTCCAGCAGGCGCAATTCCTCGATGCGCTGGTTGATTTCTTGCAACTTCTCCTGGCCGTAGGCCAGGCTGCGCCGAATCTGCTCGGCCTCGTCCAGGTCCACCTCGGCCATGCCGATCATTTCCGCGATCTGCTCCAGGCTGTAGCCAAAGCGCTTGCCGCGCAGGATGAGCTTGAGCCGGGCGCGGTCGCGGCGGCTGTACTGGCGCTGGTTGCCGGGGGAGCGGCGGGGGCTGATGAGGCCTTTTTCCTCGTAGAAGCGGATGGTGCGGGTGCTGATCTCCAGCTCCTGGGCCAGTTCGGAGATGGTATAGGTGCGCGGCGGCGCGCTGGGCTGCATGGCTTGCCTTCCAGTTGACGTCAACGTAAATTATGCCGGTGGCGTAGGCCGTCTGTCAAGGGCCAGGGCGCGGGCGCCTGGAAAAGCCCGCCCCCTGGCGCCCGGACGGCGCGCAGGGGGCGGGCCAGGTAGCGGAATTGTCAGGCGTAGCGCAACAGCGCCGCGATGCCTTCCATCTGGTCCAGGGCCGAGGCGCCCTCCACCTGCTCCAGGGCCGCGCCCGACTCCAAGGCCCGGGCCAGGGCCAGGTTGACCACGTCGTCCACGCGGGTCATGGCCGCGCCGCACAGGGGGCAACTCCCGGCCTCGGCGCGCAGGCGTCCGCAGGCCGGGCAGGACCAACCCTGGTGGGTAAAGCCCCGGCGCACCAGGAGGGTGTGCACCTGGCCGTCGTGCAGGGCGGCCAGCACCTGATTCAGGCCCGTGGCCGCCTGGCCGCCGGGTCCCAGGTTGTCGGCCAGGTTGGCCAGGCAGCGCTCCTGGCGCTGGCGGCTGGCCAGGGCCTGGGCCTTGGCCACCTCCTCGGCCACCTGGCTGAGCGTGGCGTTGACGTCGCAGGTGATGCTGCCGGCCAGGTTCTGGGCCAGGTAGGGGTGCAGGCTGGGCAGGAAGCTCTCCACGCGCACCCGGGAACCGCCCACCAGGAGCTGCTGACATTTGCGCGCCGCGAACTCCTCACGCAGGCGCTGCACGATCTGCTTGTAGTAGTGTCCCAAGGCTTCCTCGGCCTTGCGCGCGCGCCCGCTGTCGCCGGCGCGGCCCTGGTCGCCGTCGCGCGCCGGGGGCTGGGCGGTGTTGGTTATCTCCAATTCCGGCAGCTCCCGCACCAGGCCCAGCAGCCCTTCGAAAAACCTGGCCTTGCGCCGGTCCAGCAACACGGTGAGGGTGCGGCAGTGATCGCCGGCCAAGGTGGTGAGGGGCCGGATATAGGGGGAGGTGCCCACCTCCAGCAAGTCAGGCACGCTCAGCGGCAGGGGGTAGGCCTCGAAGATGTCCCGGGGCGAGCAGATGAACAAAACCAGACCCCGGTGGGGGCCGGCGGGAAGCTCCTCGACGTGACGAGTAACCTTGTCCTGTTCGGCGGCCAGGGCCTTCCAGGCCTCGGCCAGGCCCTGTTCGGTCATCTGCTGTTCTTTGCGCTTGAACATCTGCCCCAGCGACAGCAGGCGGGCGTCCCGCGGCTGATCCAGGGCCAGATAAAGACTCAAGGTGGAGTGGGGACGGGTGTCCAGGTCCGCCAGGCGACGCAATGACTGGCTGTCAAGCATACTATGCCTCCGCTGGGGTCATGAGGTCGGGATGGCTGCGGTTGAGGCGCAAGGTCGGCGGGACGAGACTGTGCTGGTGGCAGGGCGGGGGGGTGATGGCGAGCTTGGCCCGCCGGCCGGAAGGGGCCATGGCGCCTCCCAAGGGGTGCGGCCGAGGAAAATTCCAAGGTCTGTTTATAGGATAAGGCCGTTGAGGGGAGGCGGTCAAGGACCGTCGGCCCGGGCCTCCACCAGCCCGGCACTGGGGGCGGGGGCGCAGTGAGGCCTTGTGCCAGAGCGGATTGTGGGTATATTGATGAGACTGTGGAACTGTTGTCAGCCTGGGAGCGCTCCTTGAAGTACGCCTACCGCCGCATGAGTGTGCTCTTGGTGGATTCCACCAGCGTGGCCGTGGACGCCATGGAAGGGCATCTTGAGGGCTTGCAGTTTCACCGCATCTGGTCGGCCAAGACCGCCGACGAGGCCATGCAGCTGTTGCGCGAGCGTCCCGTGGACCTGGTGGTGACCAACTGGAAGCTCCAGCCCATCACCGGCCTGCAACTGCTGGAGATGATTCGCCACGACTCCAAGCTGCGCCCCCTGCCCGTGGTGGTACTGCGCAACCCCAAGGACAAGCACATCGAGGAGAAGGCCGACGAGCTGGGGGCCACGGCCCTGGCCGAGCTGCCGGTCAAGCCCGCCAACCTGCTGGACGTGGTGGAGCAGGTCCTGGCCCCCCAGATCGACGAAAAGGAAGAGGAGTTCCTAAGGCAGATGGACCTGGCCCGGGGCGCCGTGCGCACCGGAGACCTGGACCAAGCCGAGAAGGCCTACCGGGCGGCCCTGGCGGTGAAGGTGGACGAGGAGGCCCAGGTGGGCCTGGGCAAGGTGCTCAAAAAGCTGGGAGACTGGGAGGGGGCCGAGCAGTCCTACGTGGCGGCGCTCAGGGCCAACCCCTACTCCCTGCGGGCTTTTTTGGGGCTGGCCTCGGTGTACCAGTCCTGCGGCCGCCTGGAGGACGCCCTCAAGGTGCTGGCCGGAGCGGTGAACGCGGCCAAGAAGGTGAAGGAGGGCGGTTCGGTCCAGGCGGTGCTCTTTTTCTACATGGGTGAGATAGAGCTACAGCTCAAGCGCCTGCAACAGGCCCTGGGGCTGTTTGACAAGGCCGTGCAGCAGACCCCCGACGACGCCCAGTTGCAGGGGCGCATCGGCGACAGCCTGGCCGGCGAGGGCTTTTTGGCCGAATCCGAGGCCTATTACCAGCGCGCCCTGGAGATCGACCCCGAGTTGGCCCATGTCTACAACCGCCTGGGCATCGCCTACCGCCGCCAGCAGAAGTTCGACATGGCCATAAACCTCTACAACAAGGCCCTGCACTTCCATCCCCGCGACGAGCACCTGCTCTACAACGTGGCCCGCTGCTACTGGGAGATGGACGAGTGGCAGCAGGCCACCGAGTTGCTGACCCGCGCCCTGGAGATCAACCCCCAGTTCGCCGAGGCCCAGCAGCTTTTGGAGGCCTGCCTGCAAAAGCTGGGGGTCAGGCCGGCGCCCGGCGGCAAGGGCGCCCTGCCCGGCGACGCCTCCCGCATCGAACTGGACAGGAAGGCCTAGCCTGTCCGCGGCGCGGGCGACCACCCCCGCCGAGCCCGCTACCCCCACCCTCGGCCACGCCCCCCCGTCCAGGGCATGACAAGAGGCCGGTTCCTGCCTATTGTGTTGGCCTGAGGCTAGGAGCTACAATCCAGCTAGCCGATTCATCCCCCTGACCGCCGGGAAGGTGCCCATGCCCCCGTCCCCCGTCCCACCGCGGCCCGCGGCCTACCGCTGGCTGGTCTTCGCGCTGCTGGCCCTGGCCTATCTATTGGTTTATTTTCACCGTACCTCGCCGGCAGTGGTAGCCAAGGACATCATGCGCGACCTGGGGGCTGGCGAGGCCCTCCTGGGGGTGCTGGCTTCGGCCTATTTCTATCCCTACGCCCTGATGCAGATACCGGCCGGGCTCTTGTCCGACTCCTGGGGTCCCCGGCGCACCATCACGGTTTTTTTCCTGCTGGCCGGGGCGGCCTCGATTTTCTTTGGCTTGGCCGGCTCGGTGGCCACGGCCACGGCGGCGCGGGTGCTGGTGGGTCTGGGGGTTTCCATGCTTTTCGTGCCCACCATCAAGGTGCTCACCCGCTGGTTCAGGCTGCGGGAGTTCTCCTTCATGATGGGTCTGTTGATGGCCGTGGGCGGCCTGGGGGTGCTGGGCGCCGCCAGCCCCCTGGCCTTCTTGAGCGCGGCCTTGGGCTGGCGGGGCAGCTTTTTGGCCATCGGCGGCATAACCCTGGCCCTGGCCCTGGCCATTTGGTTTTTGGTGCGCAACAGCCCCGAGGAGATGGGCCTGCCCCCGGCCGAGGCCCCCAGCGCCGGCGTCCCGGCGGCCTCGGCCATCGGGCTTATGGCGGGCATCGGGATGGTGCTGCGGCAGCCGCGCTTCTGGCCGGTGGCGGTTTGGTTCTTCTGCACCTCGGGCATGTTTTTCAGCTTCGTGGGACTGTGGGGCGGCCCCTTTCTCCAGGACGTGCACGGCTTGAGCAAGGCCCAGGCCGGGGGCGTCTTGAGCATGGCCGCCGTGGGCATGATCCTGGGCAGCCCGGCCCTGTCCTGGATATCGGACCGCCTGCTGGGCTCGCGCAAGAAGGTCATGGTCGGCGCGGCCTTCCTGACCCTGCTGGCGGTGCTGCCCCTGGTCTTCTGGCCCACCGCCTTCAGCCTGTGGAGCCTCTATGTCTGGTGCCTGCTGTTTTCGGTCCTCACCAGCTCGGTGGTGGTCATCGGCTTCACCACCACCAAGGAGCTTTTTCCGGTGAGCATCGCCGGCACGGCCACCGGCCTGGTCAATCTCTTTCCCTTCATGGGCGGGGCGGTGCTGCAACCGGTGCTGGGGTTGATCCTGCAAGGCCAGGAGAAGGTGGGGGGCATCCCCACCGCCGGCGGGTACAGCCGGGCCTTCCTGGTCTACCTGCTGACGGCTTCCCTGGCCTTGCTGGCCTCCCTCCTGCTCAAGGAAACACTGGCCCCCCGCCGGGCCGAGGCCTGAAGCAAAGGCCATGCAGACCCGCGACATTCTGGTGATCCTGGTCACCATGGGCGGCATCCTGGCCGGGGTGCTGTGGCCGGGGCCGGCCGGAGCCCTGCAGCCGCAGACGGTCTACTTCCTCATGGCCCTGCTGTTTTTAAGCTTCCTGCGCCTGGACTTCAAGGCCCTGTGGCACCCCGCCCCGGGGGTGCTCTGGGAGGTAGCCCTGTGGACCCTGGCCAAGCTCCTGCTGGCGCCCCTGCTCTTGTGGGGGTTGGCCGCCTGGCTGCTGCCGGCCTGGGCCCTGCCGGTGCTGGTCTTGAGCGCCATGAGCGCCGGGGTTTCGGGGCCTTTTTTCGCGGCCATGCTGGGCGCCGACATGGTGCGGGTGCTGATGGTGGTGGTGGCCACCTCCCTGCTGGTGCCCTTCACCCTGCCGGCCCTGGTGCGGCTGTTGGCCGGCACCGAGACGGGCATCTCCTTCTGGGAGATGTTCCGCCTGCTGGCCATGGTCATTTTCAGCCCCCTGGCGCTGCTGCTGGTTCTGCGCCGCCTGACGCCGGGTTTTGTGGAGCGGCTGGCGCGGGTATCCTTCCATATCTCCCTGGGGCTGTTGTTTTTCATCAGCGCCGCGGTCTTCGCGCCCTTTGGCGGCTACGTCAAGAGCCGGCCGGAACAGTTCCTGGTGGCCAGCCTGCTGGCCTTCGCCCTGGCGGCGGTCTATCTGGGCCTGGCCCTTTTGCTCACCCGCCTGGGGCGGGGGCGCCTGGACGCGCTGACCGGCCAGGTGGCCTTGGTATACATCAACAACGTCCTGGGCCTGGTCTTTGCCGGCCGCTTCCTGGACACCCAGAGCGTGCTTCTGACCGGTTGCTATCTGCTGCCCTACTACCTGGCGCTCCTGCCCCTGCGCTGGCTGGTCAGCCGGCGCGGCCCTGGCGGCCCCGGGGCCTGATTGGCAATTTTCGCGGGCTCGGAGATAATTGTCTGGCGGCCCGCGCGCTCGGCGGGCAGGAAGGCGTCGGGCCACGACCGCCGGGCAAGGGCTGGCACATGTACGCCGGGTATTGGGCCGGGGGCCGGGGCTTGGGCCCCGGAATGTCCTGGGCCGGATGATGCCTTATCACATGGTCAAGTAGAGGCCGGGTCCGCGGGGCGGGGGGCGAGATAATGAGCAGGTTTTTTTTATTCTTTTTTTTGATCTATGGCGGCATACACGCCGTGCTGTGGGCGCGCTTCAGGCCTCTGCTGCCCGCGGGCCGGGGCTGCTCCCTGCTCCTGGCCCTGTTTTTCCTGGCCATGATCCTGGCGCCGGTGGCCTCGCGCCTGATCGAGCGCGGCCATGGCCCGGAATGGACGGCGGCGCTTTTGGCCTGGACGGGCTACTGCTGGATGGGCCTGGCCGGCCTGGCCTTTGGCAATGCCCTCCTGTCCTGGCTGGTGCAGGGGTTGGCCTGGCTGACCGGCTGGCTGGGGTGGTGGCGGCCGCCGGCCGGCCTGGGGCGCGGCCTGGCCTGGCTGGCCCTGGTCATGGCCATGCTCACCGCCGGCTATGGGGTGCTGGAGGCCCGCAGCCTCAAGCTGGAGCGGGTCACCCTGGCCACGGCCAAGCTCCCCCCCGATAGGCCGCGCCTGGTCATCGCCCAGGTTTCGGACGTGCACCTGGGGCTGATAAGCGGACAGAGCCGCCTGGAGCCCATCATCGCCCTGATACAGGCCCAAAACCCCGACCTCGTCGTTTCCACCGGCGACCTGGTGGACGGCAATCTTTTTATGGAGGACGGTCTGGCCTCCCTGTGGGCCGGGCTCAAACCGCCCCTGGGCAAGTTCGCCATCATGGGCAACCATGAGGTCTACGCCGGCCTGGGGCAGTCCACGGCCTTCCTGGAGCGCGGGGGCTTCACGGTGCTGCGCAACCAGGCGGTGGAGCTGCCGGGGCTCCTGAACATCCTGGGCCTGGACGACCCGGCGGTGCCCGCCCCGCCGCCCGACGAGGCCGGACTTTTGGCCTCCCTGCCGCAGGGGATATTCACCCTGGTGCTCAAGCACCGCCCCACCGTGGAGGCCGCTTCCCTGGGGCGCTTTGACTTGCAACTTTCCGGACATACCCACCGGGGTCAGGTCTATCCCTTCAACTATGTCACCGGGGCCATCTACCCCATGCAGGAGGGGCTCTACCATCTGGCGGCGGGCTCGGCCCTGTACACCAGCCGGGGCACCGGCACCTGGGGGCCACCCATGCGCATCGCCGCGCCCCCGGAGGTGACCATCATCGAACTGGTGCGCAATCCTTAAGGCGCGGGCAAGGAGCAAGCCATGCAGGTATTGGCAAAGAGCACGGGCAAGAGGATCATGGGGCGGTTGCCCAAGGGCAGCGACCTGTTGGAGGCGCTGACCGGCATCTGTCAGGAGCAAGGCATTCATCTGGGCGGAGTGCGCGCCATCGGCGCCGTGAGCCGGGCGCGCATCGGCTACTACGACCAGGCGGCCCGGGTGTACAACTTCCTGGAGTTGAAGCAGGACCTGGAGATACTGGCCCTGATGGGCAACGTCTCCCTGAAGGACGGCAAGCCCTTCGTGCACGCCCACCTCACCCTGGGCGACGCCCAGGGCCGGGCCTTCGGCGGGCATCTGGCCGAGGGCTGCGAGGTCTTTGCCTGCGAGTTCGAGCTGACCGAGTATCTAGCCGATGAGCCCCTGGCGCGCGGCTGGGACGAGCCCACCGGGCTCATGCTCTGGACCAGGGGCTAGCAGCAGTATGCCAGGGGAGTTGGAGATAATCATCAGGCGCGAGACCCAAGCGGACCAGGCTGCCATAGCCGCTATA
>JAKAGJ010000445.1 GCA_021815655.1 Deltaproteobacteria bacterium
TTGCCCGCCAATATCCTAAACATCGAGGAGGGCGAGATGCACACGGCGGTGATCGTGGTGGACATGGTCAAGGACAACCTGGAGCTTTCGGCCCACCCCCATCTGGCCCAGCGCTGCCTGGCCATCGTGGAGGCGGTCAACGCCCTGTGCGCCGGCGCCCGCCAAAAAGGCTGGCCGGTGGTCCATGCCACCGACAGCTTCCTGCCCGGCGACGCCATCTTCCGGGGGCGCATGGCCGAGCACTCCCTGCGCGGCACGCCCGGCGCCGAGGTCTCCGGCCTGCTCGACCGCCAGCCCCAGGACGTCTGGCTGCCCAAGCGCCGGCTCAGCTCCTTTTTCAAGACCGACCTGGACCAGACCCTGCGCCTGTGGCGGGTGGAGCGGGTGGCGGTTTGTGGCCTGATGACCCCCTACTGCGTGCTCATGACCGCCCTGGATGCCGTGAGCCTGGACTTCCAGGCCGTGATCGTGGAGGACGCCTGCGCCTCCTTCAGCGACCAGCAGCAGCAGGGCTGCCTGGACATCTACCGCCAAAGCCCCCTGCGTCCGGTCTTGAGCGTGCAGACCACGGCCCAGCTTTTGGCCTAAGGGCCGGCCGCGCCAGCCGGGGCTTCAGCCCTGCTCCACGCTGGCCAGGGCCGTGGCGGCCAGGTTCTTGATGAAGGCCACGCGCTCGGGATGCCCCAGATCCTGGCTGCTGGCGCAATTGAGCACGTCGGTCAGGGTCTCGTGCAAAACCAGCCAGGTCTCGGTCAGGCGGGGCAGGTCGTTCAGGGCCTGGGACAGCTGGCGCACCTGGTCGGCTTTCATGGGCTGGTTCCTCCACATGGTTCATGGGTCATGGGCCTGGGGGGCAACGTTGCGGCATTGTAATACGAAAGGCTTTTCCGGGTGGAGGCCTTTTCTGGCTGGCGGGGGGGCTTGCCAAAAAAACGGGCCGGGGAGCGCTCCCCGGCCCGTTAAAGCCTAGCTTAGGCGGACCCTATTTGCTGTAGTCGTACCAGCCCTTGCCGGTCTTGCGGCCCAGCAGGCCGGAGCGCACCTGGTTCTTGAGCGTGGTGGGGCTGGCCCACTTCAACTCCTTGTTCAGCTCCTGGTAGAAATAGTCGGCCACGTACTTGCAGATGTCGATGCCCGTGAAGTCCATCAGCTCGAAGGGACCCATGGGGTAGTTCAGCCCCAGCTTCAAGGCCTTGTCGATGTCCTCGCGGGTGGCCACGCCCTCTTCCAGCAGCTTGACCGCCTCGATCATGTGGGGGATCATCAGGCGGTTGACGATGAAGCCCGGGCTGTCCACCTTCACCTCCACCGTCTCCTTGCCCATCTTCTGGGCCAGGGCGGTGGTGATGGCCACGGTCTCGTCGCTGGTGCCGAAGCCGCGGATCACCTCCACCAGCTTCATCAGGGGCACGGGATTGAAGAAGTGCATGCCCACCACCCTGTCCTGGCGCTTGGTGGCCGCGGCGATGAGGGTGATGGACATGGAGCTGGTGTTGGTGGCCAGGATGGTCTGGGGCGGGCAGATCTGGTCCAACTCGGAGAAGACCTGTTTCTTGAGCTCCAGGTCCTCGATCACCGCCTCCACGATGAAGTCGCATTTGGCCAGCTGGCCCATGTCGGTGGTGCCGATGATGCGCCCCAGCACCGAGGCTTTTTGCTCCGGCGTGACCTTGCCGCGCTCCACTCCCTTGCCCAGGAACTTGTCGATGGCCTTGAGCCCGCGCTGCACGAAGTCGTCCTTGATGTCGCGCATGATTACATTGGCGCCCATCTGGGCCGCCAGCTGGGCGATGCCGTTACCCATGGTGCCGGCGCCCACCACGCCGATGGTTTTAATCTCGCTCATGTAAAGCCTCCTTGTCTTGCCTAATAGGACCGAAATAAATGTTGGAGTAAAGGGAGCGCCTTCCTATCACAGGCCTCCCGCCGCTAATTGCCCAGGGCGAAAGGTACAGGGCCTGTCCTTTTCGCTCCCGGCCATACCTGTCGTGGGCTGTCAACAGGTGTGTGTCAGGCTGGCCAGCCGCGGTCGCGCACCTGGCTAGCCGGGATACTCGGCGAAAATCTTCTCCATCTCCGGGTGCAGGTCTCCGAAGACCTCCAGGATGCGGGGATCGAAGTAGCCCGGGCTCAGGCGGTCGTCGCCCCTGAGAATGACCTCCACCGCCCGCTGGTGGCTGAAGGCCGGCTTGTAGGGACGCACGCTGCGCAGGGCGTCGTAGACGTCGGCCAGCATGGTGATGCGTCCGGTCAGGGGAATCTCGGCGCCCTTTAGTCCCTGGGGATAGCCCGAGCCGTCCCAGTGCTCGTGGTGGCTCAAGGCCACCTCGCGGGCCATGGCCAGGCGGGGGTCCTCCCCCAGGATGCGCACGCCGTAGATGGTGTGCTTCTTGACCTCCTCCCACTGCTCGGCGGTGAGCCGGCCGGGCTTGCGCAGGATGTCGGGGTGGATGTGCAGCTTGCCCACGTCGTGCATCTGGGCCGAGTAGCCCAGGACCTTGACGAAGTTGGGCTCGCAGCCCAGGGCGTTGGCCACCGACTCGGCGTAGCGGTTGACGCGGATGATGTGGTTGCCGGTGTCCTCGTCGTGGCTCTCGGCCGCCCGGGCCAGGGCCCCGATGGTGTAGAGGAAGGCCCGTTCCACCTCTTGTATCTGGGAGCTGATGGTCTTGAGAAAAAAGTGGATGGTGGCCACCAGGGCCGAGAGCACCTGGGCCTCGTAGGCGCTCACCTGCTTGCCGAAATCCAGGGCCAGCACCGCCACCGAGTCGGAGCGGTAGGCCACCAGGTTGTGCTCGGGGGCGTTCTCCTTCAGGCGCGCCCACAAGGGCAGGGCCGCCACGGCGGCGAAGGTCTCCTCGCCGCGGTTGGCGTAGACCAGGCCGCGCCCCTCGAAGACCGGGGCCAGATGGGGACCGCTGAGCTTGGCCGGCAGGGAGCGGAAGGCCAGCCGCCCCTGGTTCAGGAAATACACCCAGCCGCTCCAGTCGCCGCTCTGGTCGGCGCCCAGGAGAAGCACGCGCTGGGGCCGGGTCTTGTCGCTGCTGGTGGGGGCCAGCAAGAACTCCATCAGCCCGCGCAGGGAGGCGTCAAGCTCGAAGTTGTAGGGGTCGAACTGCCTGAGCAGGGTGTTGGTGTAGGAGGCGATCTCGGCCAGGCGGTGGTAGGCGCTCTCCAACTCGTCGCCCAGCTCCTTGACCTTGAGCAGGGAGCGGGAACGGGTGAGCAACTCGGCGGCGTTCACCGGTTTGGACAAAAAGTCGTCGGCCCCGGCCTCCAGGCCGCGGATCTTGTCGTCCAGGGCGCCCAGGCCGGTAATCATCACCACCGGGATGCGCCGGGTGGCCTCGTCGGCCTTGAGCCGGCGGCAGACCTCGTAGCCGTTCATGCCCGGCATCATCACATCCAGGAGCACGATATCCGGGCGGTGCTCCTGGGCCAGGGCCAGGGCAGCGGGTCCGTCG
>JAKAGJ010000446.1 GCA_021815655.1 Deltaproteobacteria bacterium
CGGGTGCTGGTTTCCTCATTCCTTCTCTCCTTCCGCGTTTGAATTGCAAACAGCCATTGCCTTAACCTGGCCAGAGAGAGGAAGATGGTGGGTAAGGCGGAAAGCAATTGCCTTTCGTCGCCAAGGGGGCGCGGCCATGCCGGCCAGCCACGGAGGGCTGGCCGCGTTTCCCTTCCCTTATCTATGTATCCTCTGGCGAGCTCGGTCCGTTACTGGTCTATCCCGCGATCACCCCCCCTCGATGTCATCCTCACATCAACTGGAAATTGACGCTGATTTCCATTTTCAAGCGGCCATCGCTGGGCATGGCCGGGGGCGCCGGAAAAGGCTCTGCCCGCCGCACGGCCTCCAAGGCCGCCTGATCCAGTTCTTCGAAGCCGGACGAGGCGCCTACTCTGGACTCCAGCAGCCGGCCGCCCGGGCCGATCACGAAATCCACGGTGACTTTGCCCTCCCAGTGGCGCTTGCGGGCCAGCAGGGGATAGGTCTTGTGGGCTTCGATGCGCTGCCACACCGCCCGGTGGTAGGGACCCCAATCCATCTCCGCCTCCGGCACCTCCTCTTTTCCCAAAGGCAACCGCCCCCCGCCGGCCGGGGCCGCCACTGGGCCACTGCTGCCGATGGCCTCGCCCGCGGTGGCCACGCTGGGGCCGTTAAAGGCCACGGGCTTTTCCTGGGCGGCCGAGGGGGTGGGGCTGGGCCGGGTGGTGCTGGGGGGCCGGTTCTGCACCCGGGGGGCCACCCGGGGCAGGGGCTTGGCCGGTGGCGGAGGCACTGGCTGTTTGACCTCTGGTGGCGGCGGTGGGGGCGGCAGGGGCTTTGGCGCCGGCGGCGGCAGTTCCACCAACTTGACGGTCTGCACCACCTCGGGCTTGTCCGCTCGCTCGGCCAAGGCAAAAGGCCAGCAGAGCAGGACGGCGGCCAAGAGTAGGTGCAGACCCAGACTCACCGTCATGCCCACGCTCAGGGGCTGCCCCGGCACAGGGCGCAGCAATTTGGCCAAGGCCTGGTTCACGGGCGCTGGTCCTGGCCGGGCGTCTGGGCCGCTGTCTGGGATTGGCCAGGCTCGGTAACCATGCCCAAATCAGCCACGCCGGCCTTCCTGGTCTGGGCCATGACCGCGATCACCAGGCCGTAGGACACATCCTTGTCCGCCCGCAAATAGACCTTGGTGCCCGGCTTGGCGGCGGTGACGGCGGCTATCTTCTCGGCCAGCCCCTCCACCTCCACCGGATCCTTGCCCAGGAACAATCGGCCCTCGCGGCTCAGGCTCAGAACTAGCAGCTCGTCGTTTTGCTTCAAAGCTCCGGAATCGGTGGCCGGCAGTTTGACCTCCAGGCCCTGCACCATCATGGGCGCGGCCACCATGAAGATAATCAACAACACCAGCATCACGTCCACCAGGGGCACCACGTTGATCTCGCCCATGACGCCACCCTTGTTGCCCACCCCGCCGGCCATGGCCTCAAGCCTCCGGCCGGAGCTGGTCAGGAGCCACGGCATCGGGGCCGGGGATGGCCCCATCCATTTGGCTCAGCTCCACCAGGTTGAGGAAATGGCGGCGAAAGGACTCCATGCCGGCGTCCAGCACTTGCAGCCGGCGATTGAAGTAGTTGTAGAAAACCACCGCCGGTATGGCGGCGAACAGACCAGTGGCCGTGGTGACCAGGGCCTCGGCTATGCCTGGGGCCACGGTGGCCAGGTTGGCCGTGCCGGACGCGCCGATGGCCCGAAAGGCGTCCATGATGCCCCAGACCGTGCCGAAGAGACCTATGAAGGGGGCGGTGTTGGCGCAGGTGGCCAGGAAGGTCACGGTGCGGGCCAGGCGTGTGCTCTCGGCGGCCTGGCCCTGGCTCAAGGCCCGGCGCAGGTTTTCCATCAGGCCAGGGTGTGACACGCCCTTGAGACGGCCTGCCGCCCGCAAACGGGCGATACGCGCCAACTCGCCATAACCCCGGTGAAAGACGGCGGCCAGGGGGCTGAAGGGCAGGGAGGCCACCGCGTCCCGGGCCCGCGCCAGTGAGGTAGCCCCCCAAAACAGGCTTTCGAACTGGCGGTTCTGCTGGCGGGCCTGGCGTATGGCCAGGTACTTGGAGACGATCACCGCCCAAGTTACCAGGGAGAACAGCACCAGGAGCGCCAGCACCAACTGCACCACCAGCCCCGAGGAAAGGACCATGTGCCAGACATTGGCCGTTCCTGCCGAGGCCTCCGAGACGCCCGATCCCGCCGTGGCTGCCTGGGCCGCTGGCGTGGCCACCAGGGCCGCGAAGGTTTCCATCAGAGTCTTGAACATGAGGTTTCGATCCCTTTCCACGGGGCCCCCACGCGACGCTCCGCCCCGCTTGGCCCAAAAAAAAGCCGCAAAGACCCACCGGGGCCTGCTGCCCCGCCTGAGCCTTCGCGGCTTGCTTCGCTTAGCCTGGTTGTTAAAAACTCCGGAGGGACGGCATATTCACCGCCAGCGTCAACACCCTTCGCTGGGCATTACGGCGTGGCTCCCCGGACTAGCGCTTAGTCAATCCAACTGATGCCCTAAGGCTGTTTATTCCACCAAATGACCGCGATGCCCACACGGCCTCGCGCTTCCACAGTGCCATCCTTGACCCACGGCGCCAGCACCCGGCGGATGTCCTCTTCCACTTTTGCGCCGCGCACCCCGAAGATAGCGAAGTACGCCTTGTAAAACCCCACCACCGACTCCAGGGGCTGGCTATAGCGCTGGTTCCAGGACAGGTGCCGCAGGTTGGGCTGGCGGCCGCTGGCCAGCAGATAGTTAAGGGCGCAGGCCTGATGAAATCCGCCGCTGGGATATGGTTCCCGCAGTGCCCGCTCCCAGAGTTGACGGCGGAAGGAAAAGGGGTCTCCACCGCTGCTCAACACCAAGGCGCAATGGCCCCGCGTCAGGCTTTCCAGGCGCCGCAGTCCCTCTACCCCCAAGGCCGGCGGGAAGGAAGCCGCCAGCACCAGGTCGTAGGCTGGCACGGGCAGCACATCTCGCCAGCACTGGCAGCGCGCCTCAATGCCCTCCAGCCCGCGCTGCCTGGCCTCCTCGGTCAATGCGGCGATCATGCCCGACGCCGAATCCAGGGCTGTCACCAGCGCCCCGGCCTCGGCCAGGGGGATGGCCATGGTCCCCGGCCCGCAGCCCAGGTCCAGCACCGTTGAGCCAGCCCCTATGAGCCCTTCATGAAGCAACAGCTCGCTCACCCGCCGGCCCATGACCCAGGGCTCGCCCCAAACCTGTTGCCAGGCCGCGCCGACCTTATGGTAGAAATCACGCCAGCGCTGGGGGTCGGCTCTCTGACTTGATTTCAAGGGCGATGCGTCCTTGGCCTTTTGCCAGGCCTCAACCCAGAAATCAGCGCCAAAGGGTTCGGCCTCCCCCACCGCTTGCCACGTCTGCTGCGCTTGCCCCAGAGGCATGGTACTGATCCTGCTCCAAAAAAAAATAAGACCG
>JAKAGJ010000447.1 GCA_021815655.1 Deltaproteobacteria bacterium
CTTGACGAACTGGTGGCCCAACTCCTCCACCTCGGGCAAAAAGATAAGGAGAGGGTCGTCGTAGTCGCGCATGCCCTTGGGGTCGGTATAGATCACCTTCTGGAGGTTGGGCAGCTTCTCCTTCATGTCCAGGACCTTGTCGGTCTGCTCCTGGTCCTCGGCCACCACGAAGCGCGCGCCGGAGTGGTCTATGACATAGGCCACCTCGGTGAGGATGGAGTCCTGATAGATGCCCAGCGGCCGGCCCTTGAGGGACTGGGCGGCCAACTCGGCATAAACCCATTCGGGCCGGTTGTCGCCGATGATGGCCAGGGCGTCGTCGTCACGGAAACCCAGGGAGGCCAGGCCCAGGGCCAGGTACTTCACATGCTCGTAGTAGTCCCGCCAGGAGACGTCCTGCCAGATGCCGTATTCCTTCTCGCGCAGGGCCACCCGATCATGGCCAAACTGCTCGGCGTTGCGCTGGAGCAGGGCCGGCAGGGTGGCCCCGGCGATGTCCACCCCGGGTTCTTCGGCTTTGATGTAGGTCAAGGGCACGGTGCGCTCTCTCCCGTGATGGTTGGCTTACAGGCCTAGCTTGGAGTGGGCCGCCGCCTCGGAACCCAGGTAGGCCTCGATGACGTGGGGGTTCCTGCTCACCTCCTGGGGCGAGCCTTGGGCGATCTTGGTCCCGAAGTCCAGCACAACCACGCTGTCACTGATATCCATGACCACGCCCATGTCGTGCTCGATCAAGACCACGGTCACGCCCCACTCGTCGTTGACATCCAGGATGAAACGGGCCATGTCCTCGGTCTCCTCGAGGTTCATGCCGGCCATGGGCTCGTCCAGCAGCAGTATCTTGGGTTTCATGGCCAGGGCCCTGGCCAGCTCCACGCGCTTCTGTAGGCCATAGGGCAAGGTGCCCACCACCTGCTTGCGGATGGCCTCTATCTCCAGGAGATCGATGATGCGCTCCTCGATCTCCTTGCGCAGGGCCACCTCCTCGCGCTGGGCCTTGCCCAGATAGACGCCCCCGGAAAGAAATCCGCTGTGCATGTGCACGTGGTGGCCCAGCTTGATGTTGTCCAGCACGGTCATGCCGCGGAAAAGCTCTATGTTCTGAAAGCTGCGGGCGATGCCCAGGGCGGCCACCCGGTGGGTGGGCAGATTGGAGATGTCCTGGCCCTCAAAGACGATGCGTCCGCGGTAGGGATGGTAGAAGCGGCAGATGCAGTTCAGGATGCAGGTCTTGCCCGCTCCGTTGGGCCCGATGATCGCCTGGATGTGCCCTTTCTTCACATTGAAGCTGACACCGCTCAAGGCATTCAGTCCACCGAACCTGAGGTGGATGTCGTCCAGGACCAAGAGGGGCTCCTCCTTGGGCTGGCTCGAGGGAGCCTGGCGCGGGACGGGGGCTACAGCAGACATACGACCTCCCAGGCCAGGGCTACCACTGGGCCCCGCCGCAGGCTTTTTGATCGGAGTTCGAGGGGTGGTGGCGGCTTGTCCTATTCAACGCTTTTCATGGGCCTTTGTGAGGGTGGGGCTGGGATTCCTACAGCGCATCCGGTGTAACTTTTTTGTAGCCAACCGGCTCACCGCTTGTCAAGCCTTTTAACCGGCAACTACTGAAAATCAATGGAATTGTGAAACATAGTTCAAACCCTCGGCATTGAACCATGTCTCATTTCGAAAGACATTTCGGAGTGAAGGAAATCCCAGGGCTGCCAAATTTGCGCTTCAGGCCCCTGAGCGGGCGCTCGTCCCGCCAGTGCCTGACGGCCCAAAACTTAACCAGAGGTAATGTTGTCCAGCCTGGCCGGCAGGCGCCTGGGCCAGATCAGATCTCGGTAGCGGGCCAGGAAAAACTCGTCGGTCATGCCGGCGATGAAATCGCGCACCAGGGCTGCGGGTGGCAGGCTGGCCCGGTACTGCCCGTCCATGCTGGCCAGATAGCCAGAGAAGATGGGACTCTCGTACCGTTCAGCCAGGAGGTCTTCCAAGTACTGCTCAAATAGCTTGTGGAAGACTTGGCGAATCTTGTGGTGCTCGGTCTTGATGCGGGGGTGCAGATAAATACGCTGGTAATTGAACGCCTTGAGCTGGGAAAGCGCCTGGCCCACCCGGTGGCTGAAGCCCACGTGGTCCTGCCCGGCGCTGTGGGCCACAAGGTCCTCCACCAGGCGGTAGACCATGGTGCCGTTGGTCTGGCCCAGCACCTCGCGCACCTCGGCCGGCAGGTCGCCGCGCGTCACCAGTCCCACGCGGATGGCGTCCTCGAAGTCGCGCCCGATATAGGCCACGGTATCGGCGATGCGCGTCAGACAGCCCTCCATGGTGGCTGGCGCCAAGGGGGTGCGGGGGTCGGCGGTCTTGGCTGCGGCCTCGGCGTCCAGGTCGGCGAAGGTTTTGTCGGTCTGGGGCTTGAGCACCGCCGAGTGCTTCTCGCCGTCATGGCAGAGCACGCCGTCCAGCACCTGAAGGCTCAGGTTAAGCCCCCGCCCTCCCCCCTCCACTCGCTCTAGGAAGTGCACGCCCTGCACGCTGTGCAGGAACGGACCCAACCCGTGCTCCTGGCACTTCTCGCTCAGGTAGGTTTCGCCATCGTGGCCAAATGGTGGATGGCCGATGTCGTGGGCCAGGGCGATGGCCTCGATCAGGTCCTCGTTCAGCCCCAGCAGCCGGCCCATGGTGCGCCCGATCTTGCTCACCAGTTGCACGTGCAGCACGCGGTGGGTGATGTGATCGTTGTCGATGAGCGAGAAGACCTGGGTCTTGTCGATGTAGCGGGTGTAGGCCAGGGAGTGCAGCACCCGGTCGGCGTCCAGGGCGAAGTCCAGGCGGTGCCCCTGCTCGGCCAAGGGGTCTGGCCGGCGGCGCAGGGCGCGTCTGCTGGGGCAGGCCAGTGGCGACAGCCGGGCCTCCTCCTCTCGCTCCAGACGGCGGCGCATTTCCAGCAGGGTTGGCGGGGTCATGCTCTCCCGTTCGCGGCAAGGGATAGCCAAGGGGTCCAATCGTAACTAAACCCCGCCCCCCGGGGCCTGTCAAGGCCGCCGGGTCGGGGCGTTATCGCGTTGAACATATCAGGGACGTTGGGGCTGGGGCAACGGACGGTCGCCCGCCTGGCGGCAATGGTGCTGGTCGCAGGTCTGGCATGATGGATTAATAAGGTCGGGGAAGGAAGAGGGACCGCGGCCGGTTCTCGCCGATGAGGCCGGCCTCGGTGATTGCCCTGAGGCTTCCGATGCCCTGGCGCAGGGTCGCCGCGATGCCCGCGAGGTCACGGCGCGCTGATGATGCCGTGCCCTGCGCACACCATGACGCCGCCGATGGCCTCGGCCTGGGGCCGGTACAGCCACCCGACCTGGCACCCCCCGCACTCACACCCCTTCCCCATCCTCTTGCCCTTCCAGCGCGCCGGTCGCCACCGTGCCGCGCCGCGCCTTGCCCCATGCCTAGCCACCCGCCAGG
>JAKAGJ010000448.1 GCA_021815655.1 Deltaproteobacteria bacterium
ATTGCCGTGCTGGTGAGCATGAGCAGCGTCAAGTTCGAGGAGTCCCACATCAGCCACTGCTGGCGCTTCATGGGCAGTCGCAAGCAAGCCGCATAGGGCGCTTGGCTGTCCCGTCCGGGCCCGCCCTGGCGGTTCCCGTGACATCCATCGCAACGACAAGAGGGGCGGGGGTTAACCCCCGCCCCTCTTGCTTGGCCAACCGAGACCACGAAACGGCTTGTGACCCAGTTCTTGAGACTACCCCATCCCTCAACAGGAGTCCGCCAGGCAGGTTCAAGCTATGCCGTCAACCGAACCCTCAACGCCCTGCCTGCCCTGCCTGGGCCACCCGGCCCCGGCGTTGTTGAAAGGCGAGCCAAAGCCGGCCCGTGGCCAGGACGCCCAGGGCGAAGAGGGCCTGGGTCAAGTAGTCCAAGAACGGCGAGGGCGCCAGCCAGCGCCGCACCCAGGGGTCGCTGACGATCATCTCGCCGGCCACGCGCCCCAGCACCGCGGCGCCCAGCCAGATGATGACGGGGTAGCGGTCCATGAGACGAGCCAGCAGGTTGCTGGCAAAGACCACGAAGGGGATGCTGAGCGCCAGGCCAAAGATGAGCAGGGACAGACTGCCCTGGGAGGCCCCGGCCACGGCCAGCACGTTGTCCGTGGACATGGTGACGTCGGCCACCACGATCAGGCGCATGGCCTGCCACAGGGTCTTGGCCGGCCGCGAGGACTCGTCGGCGGGGGCGCCCTCCACGAAGAGCTTTATGGCGATCCAGGTGATGGCCAGCCCGCCAATGAGCTTGACCAAGGCGATGTCCAAGAGCTTGGCCACGCAGAAGGTCAGGGCCACGCGCAAGAGCACCGCGGCCCCGGCCCCGAAGGCGATGCCTTGCAGCCGCTGGCGGGGCGGCAGGGAGCGCACGGCCAGGGCGATTACCACGGCGTTGTCGCCGGCCAGGACGATATCGATGAGCACGATGTTGAGAATGCTCAACAGCAGGCCCACCGTCGGTGTATCCAGCCCCCATGCTGCCAAGTTCACAGGCCTGTTCCTTCCGCGCCGGGCCAAGGTCGGGCGGCCCGGGCCAGGATATGATGACCCATGCCGGGCCTCTTGTCCAGCACGCTGCGCGGGGACGGTTCAGATCCGCCAAGGGACAAGGGCGGGGACTGGCCCGCCCACGCGGACAGGCAGCCCCCGCCCCCAGGTAATCAGCGCTTGACGCTGCCTTCCAGGAGGTGGCCGAAGACGGCATTTGAGCCCTTGTTGGCGCAGAACTTGCCGCACATGGTGCAGGTGTGCTCATCCTCGGGGCAGCGCTCGCCGCGTATGCGCCGGGCGTCGTCAGGGAAAAGCGCCAACTCGTACTGGGCCGGCCAGTCCAGGTCGCGGCGGGCCTTGCTCATGGCCGCGTCGCGGCCCCGGCGCTGGGGATACTTGGCCAGATCGCCTATGTGCACCGCCAGGCGACAGACCTTCACCCCCTCCACCACGTCAGCGATGTTGGGCAGGGCCAGGTGCTCGGCCGGGGTGATGTAGCAGATCAGGTCGGCGCCGTGGCGGGCCGACTGGGCGGCGCCGATGGCCGCCACCACGTGGTCGTAGCCGGCGCCCAGGTCGGTGGGCAAGGGCCCCAGCATGTAATAGGGCGCGTCGCCCGACATGCGCTTTTGCAAAATGATGTTGGCCTCGATCTCGTCCAGAGGCACGTGCCCCGGCCCCTCCACCATCATCTGGCAGCCTTGGCGGCGCCCCATCTCGGCCAACTCGCAGTTGATGACCAGCTCCTGGATCATGGCCCGGTCCGAGGAGTCGGCCAGGGCTCCGGCGCGGAAGCCGTTGCCCAGGCTCAAGACCACGTCGTATTTCTTCAATATGGCCACCACGCGCTCGAACTTCTCGTAGAGAGGGTTCTCGCGGTTGTTGTTTACCATCCAGGCCACCATGGAGGCCCCGCCCTTGCTCACCAGGCCGCCGTAGCGGTAGCCCTGGCGCTCCAGGCGCAGAATGGTTTCGCGGTTGATGCCGCAGTGGATGGCCATGAAGCTGATGCCGTCGGCGCACTGGCGCTCGATGATGTCGAAAAGCATCTCCTCGCTAAGCTTGTTGGGGTCGCCGTATTTGCTTTGCGCCTCGCAGAAGGCCTGGTACAGAGGCACGTTGCCCACGGGCAGGTCCACGGCGGCCAATACCTGGCGCCGCACCTGGTCCAAGTCGCCGCCCACGGATAGTTCCATGAGGGTGTCGGCCCCCGCCTCCTGGGCGGCCAAGGCCTTGGCCACCTCGGCGCCGATATCGCAGAGGTCGGTGCTGGTGCCGATGGAGGCGTTGACCTTGGTCTTAAGCCCCTTGCCGATGCCCACCAGGCGGGAGGGGCGGTTGCTGTTCAGGGGCACCACGATCTGGCCGGCGGCGATGCGCTCCCGCACCTCCAGCGGCTCCAGGCCCTCGGCCTGGGCCAGTTGGCGAATCTCCGCGGTGATCTCGCCGGCCTGGGCCTTTTCCACGATGGTCTGCATGTCGTTCTCCTCGTTCCCGAAGGTTACGGACTTCACCCTGGCGCCGACCATGGCCAGGCCCGGCCGGGCTGCCATGCCCTCGGCCCAGGCCCGGGGGGAGAAAAAAGGCAAATCCCCGACCCTAATGAAAGGATCGGGGATTTGCCATCTCCCGCCACCAGGCGTGCTGAGGAGTCCGGCAGGTCTTCTGGCTCGTGGATCGCCCTACTCTCCGCGCCTTCCCACCGGCTTAGGAACCCCAAGGCCCGGCCTGGCAGTGGCTTCTCCGCGGATTTCGTCCCCACTCACAGCGGCGGGTCCGCGCCGGTTTCGCACCGGCTTCCCTCGCGCGCCCCCCGGCGGGGGCGACCGTACTCCTGATTTTGTCGCCGTAGGATATAGCAGGCGGGTCGGCGCTGGTCAATTGAATTTAACCGGCCGGCGGGTCTATCATTAAACAAGAGGGCACAGAGGGGTGAAGGTCTGTTTCCTGGTTGTGGGCGCTCCCTCTGCGAGGGACGGCTCCAAGGAGCATAATGGCCAGTAAGAAGCCACCAAGCGAGCAACGGTCCGCCGATAAGGCCCTTCCTTTGATTCAGGTGGACCTGTTAAGCCAGGTATTCTCCACGGCGGCCATACCCTTTGCCGCGACCTACCCCAATGGCCAGATCATGGCCGCCAACCCGGCCTTTTGTCAGCTCAGCGGCTACGACCCCGGCCAGATATCCGGGCTCAACTTTGTGGAGGACCTTACCCCGCCGGCCTGGCGGTCCGAGCAGCGCCAAGTTCTGGAGCGCCTGCTGGCCAGCGACCAGCCTCAACGTTTTCAGATGGAGATGGCCTGCCGGGACGGCCGTCTGGTGCCGGTGGAGATGTTTCTGCACCGTCTGCCCGCCCAGGAGGGCCGGCCCCCGTGCTTCTGGTCCTTCATCACCGATATCAGCGGCCGCCGCGCCGCCGAGGAGG
>JAKAGJ010000449.1 GCA_021815655.1 Deltaproteobacteria bacterium
CCGGAGGCCACGCCGCCTGGAAGGGCGCGGCCATCGGCGGCATCGCCGCCGGCGCGGCCGAGGTGGTGGCGGGCTCCCTGGTGCAGGTGATCTGGTACGCGGCCGTCACCGACGTGCAGATCAGCGAGCGCTCCAAGGGCGTGATGAGCGAGGAGTTCACCTCGGTGCTGCGTCAGGGCACCGGCCAGACCTACAACGCCCAGCGCGGGGCCTCCACCAGCAACGTCAAGAAGTACCAGACCCGCATAGCCTCCAGCGCCCGCAAGGTGAACCTGGAGTTCCCCGAGGCCGAGCCCTATCTGCGCCAGGGCCTGGTGCAGGCCATCAGCGGGTTGTTCTAGCACCCGTCCGCCAGGCCGTCCATGGCCTGGCATGCGCCGCCCGGCCGATGTGAATTCGGCCGGGCCCCTGCCCGGCAGGCGAGGGGCGGGGCCGCGATACTGAAGAGCCAAACCCGGCGGGGGCCGACCCCGCCGGGTTTTACTTTCCTGGCCAGTTAGCAGCCGCAGCCGCCAAAGGGGCAGGCTCCGGGGGCCAGCTGGGGCCCGCAGCACTGGGCCTGGCTCAGGGCCGCCGGATTGAGCAGCAGGGGCTTCTCCCGCAAGAGCCCGCCCAGCAGGCTGGCGGCCCGGGCGGTGATGTGGGCGCAGCTGGGGGCCGCCTGCCCCTGCTCGGCCTGGGCGTCCAAGAGCGCGCGGCATTGCAGCGAGCCGAACTCGGCCAGGAAGCCTTCCTTGAAGAGCTTGACGTGGCGGGCGCAGTCCTTCAGCTCCCGGCCGGCCTGCTCGCGTCCCAGCAGGCTGCCCAGGGCGATGACTCCGCCGGTGAAGGCCCCGCAAAGCTCCTGGGTGCTGCCGGCGATGCCCCCGCCAAAGGCCGAGGCCACGCGCACCGCCGGCAGGGGGTCGGCCCGGCCAAAGGCGCGCAGCACGGCCAGGGTCACGGCCTCGGCGCAATGCAGGCCGTCGCTCAAATTGCCCATGGTCTGGACATAGAGGGGATCGGATTCCATGACGGTGTCTCCCTTGCCCGCCGAAGGGCGGCGATTAGATATGTCGACACATATCGAACTATAGGGACCAAAAAAACCGGCCCCCTAGCCCTGGAAAAACTTGCTCAGCTCCGCCAACAGCTCCCGGTTCAGGGTGCACTCGGCCTTCTGCCCCCTGCGCTGCATGTTGATGAGCTCGGCCCGGCGCAGCTCCTTCATGTGATGGCTCACCGTGCTGGGGCTGATGGTCAGGTCCTGGCTAAGGTCGCCCACGCAGCAGTTGGCCTCCTGCTCACCCAGGGCGCAGATGCGGCCCGGCCCCCCGCAGCAGGAGAACAGGCGCAGGAAGATGCGCAGTCGGCTGGGGTTGGAGAGCGCCTTGAAGATGTCGGCGTAGCGCTCAATGTCCTGGGGGGTATTGTTCGACATGTTTCGAATTATCTAACAAGATGGCTTGGCGGTCAAGGGAATTTTGGGCCGGGCACCCTCCCTTCCAGGTTTCTTTTGCCCACCCCAATGCGGGGGCCGGGCCAAATCTGCCGCCGGCCAGGGCCAAGGCCCCCGCCCTCCCCCGCCTGGCCATTGTCAGGCAACGCCGCGTAATAAATGCATATTAAACCGCGAGACTCCCTTTGGCACGCCTGATGCTCTACCAAAGGCAACCGCTTGGGGAGATCGTCATGCAGCACTGGATGGAACAACTTGGACGCACCGGCAGCCACAACGTGGCCTACGTGGTCTCGGGTTGGCTGGCGCGCACCGCCGCCGACGAGCTTTGCCTGTGGCGGCCCTCGCCTCCGACCCACCGCGATTGCCCGCCGCCCATGGTGGAGGTGCCCCGGGCCTTCCGCGACGAGGCCGAGCTGTTGGAAGAGGTCTGGCGCCGGCGCTAGGCCCCCCGTCTTTACCGCGCCCCCAAATGACAGCCGCCCGCCCCGATGAGGGCGAGCGGCTGACGCGCTCAGGCAAGCGGCGGCTCAGCGCACCTTGCTGCCCGGCGGCAGGGCCATGTCCGGCGCCACCACCCGCACCTTGTCATCTCCCACCGCCGCCAGCACCATGCCCCGGCTCTCGATGCCCTTGAGCTTCACCGGTTTCAGGTTGGCCACCACCACCACCTGGCGTCCCACCAGCTCGGCGGGGGGGTAGTGCAGGGCGATGCCGGCCACGATGGTGCGCGGGCCATCGGCCTCGCCCAGGTCCACGGTCAGCTTCAGGAGGCGGTCGGCGCCCTCCACCTTCTCGGCCGCCAATACGTGGCCGAGCTTCAGGTCGATGCGCGCGAACTCCTCGTAGTCGATCTCGGCCGCCGGTTCGATGGGCGCCCTGCCCTTGGGCTTCTTGTCCTTGGCCTTGGGAGCGTCGGCCTTGGCCTCGGCCCTGGCCTCGGCCTTCTCGGCCTTGGCCTGCACCTTGGCGGTGTCGATGCGCGGGAACAGGGCCGGAGGCTTGCTGGTCTGGCTGCCCGCCGCCAGGGCCCGGCCCTCCTTGACCCGCTCCAGGCCCACCAGCTCGGGCAGTTCCATGCCCAGGGCCTCGGCCATCCTCAGGGCGGTCTGGGGCATGAAGGGCTGGATCATCACCGCCACTCCGGCCAGGGTCTGGGCCAGGGTGGCCAGCACGCCGTCCAGGCGCTGGGCCTGGGCCGGGTCCTTGGCCATGGCCCAGGGCTCATGGCGCACGATCCACTTGTTGGCCGCGCCGATCAGATCCCAGACCGCGGCCAGGGCCTTGTGGAAGGCGAAGGCCTCCATCTCCCGCCCATAAACATGGGCCGTCTCCCAGGCCAGGGCACTGCTATGGGCCACGGTGCTGATCGGCTGGCCCTGCACATCCAGGCACAGGCTGTCCATGACCACCTGGCCCGGGTCGGCCGGCACCACGCCGCCCCGGTATTGGTGCAGCATGTTGGTCACCCGCGAGAACAGGTTGCCCAGGTCGTTGGCCAGGTCGGCGTTGTAGCGCTCCACCAGGAGCTCCTCGCCGAAGCTGGCGTCCAGGCCGAAGCTCATCTCGCGCATGAGGAAATAGCGGAAGGCGTCCGCGCCGTAGACCTGGGCCAGGTCCAGGGGGCGCACCACGTTGCCCAGGCTCTTGCTCATCTTGCCCGCGCCGATCTTCCAGTAGCCATGCACGTTGAGGTGCTGGTAGAGGTAGTGCTCGCGGGGCCTGCCCTCGGCCAGGGCCAGGGCCATGAGCATGGTGGGCCAGTAGATGCCGTGGGGCTTCAGGATGTCCTTGGCGATCAGGTGCTGGGCGGCCGGCCAGAAGCGGGCGAAGAGTTCGCCGTCGGGATAGTCCAGGCCGGTCATGTAGTTGATGAGCGCGTCGAACCAGACGTAGGTGACGAAGCGGCCGTCAAAGGGCAGCTCGATGCCCCAGGTGAGCCGGGTCTTGGGACGGCTGATGCACAGGTCCTCCAGGGGCTCGGAAAGGAAGCTCAGGACCTCGTTCCGGTA
>JAKAGJ010000450.1 GCA_021815655.1 Deltaproteobacteria bacterium
TCTCCCTGGCCCGCGGACTTTGGCTTCAATATCGTCGCTAATGATACAAAAATGCAAGGGCCTAGCATTTATGCCCCCTGACGGGCAAGGGGGCTTGACGGCCTATTACCCCTCGGCTAAGGTGAATTATACCCTCTTTCTCAACCCCCAACGCGAGTGCGCCCCATGACCGACGCCGCCAATAAGCTCCATGCCCAAGGCGTGGCCAGCGACATCCCCCCGGCCGACCGCGAACTCTTCGACCGCCTGGACCGCCAGCAGCTCTACCAGTACATCTTCATGCAGGTCAAAAACATCTGGCGGGTGGACGGGCTGTATTTTTTGGGCATCGAAAAGCGCCACGACATGCAGGAGGCCACCGACGTGGACGCCGAGTGCTGGCGCTACATGGGCAAGGCCGAGGCCAAGGAGCTCAAAAAATTCCTGGGCATCGCGGAGCCGGACCCGGCCCAGGTGCTCATGCTCCTGCGCCACACCTCCTGGGCCGTGAGCCACGAGTTGAAGTCCTTCGCGGTGCTGGCCGACGGCAGCGCCCAGTTTTCGGTGGACCAGTGCCGCACCCAGCTCATCCGCCAAGACAAGGGCCTGGAGCCCCACCCCTGCCGCCAGGTGCGCGAAGGCTACTTGCAGGCCTTTGCCAAGGAGTGCAATCCCAAGGTAATGGTGGAGACGATCTCCTGCCCGCCGGCGCGCACCACCGATGAGGTCTGGTGCCGCTGGGTCCTGCGCTGGGCCTAGAAGTGCCCAGCACCCGGCGCCAGTGGCGGCGGCTGCTTCCGGTCGGCCCTTGATGCCAAGGGCAACGAGGTAGACATCAGAAAATTCCTCAGCAGCTGGAACGGCATTCTCTGCCTGTTGTTCATTGGCTTCTATCTGATGTTCCCGGCCCTCAAGGGCCTCCTCGCGGCGGCCGGCGCTGGACAGGCCGGGGAGGCAAGCCAGGTTCAAACCTTGGCGGGGGCCTTGGCGGTGGTTTGGGCGCTAGGGGCCGCGTGGAAAAAATTGGGCCAGAATAAAGACCGCTAGGCGTCAAGGCCGGCCGGCGGCCAGACCGGGCGCCCGCGCAAGGCCAATCCAATTTCCGGGGGAGGATTTGCTATGGCCGACGACGATCTGAACCTCGACGACTGGTTGCGCAAGAACGTCTCCTGGATGGTGACGGAGACCTACCAGTACTTCGATACCCGCGAGCTTCTTACGCTCTGCCAGACCGTGGCGGTGATGCGTCTCAATCAGACCCTGGAGAAGCTATGCCAGATACAGGCCGCCACGCCCAAGGAGCAGCCCAAAGCCGCGCCGGCCAAGGCCGCGCCGGCCAAGGCCCCAAAGCCCGCCAAGTAGCGACTGCCTGCTCAGCAGCCTAGCTATCGCCGGCGAACAGATTGGCCACCGCCCGCCGGCCAAGCCCATGGCCGGCCTCAGGCTTCTTCAGCGGCTTCGCTATCGGGGGCATGGTTAGCCCCCTTGGTCAGGGCATTGACGAATACCGTGACCAGTACGGCCAGGGTTTCGAAATCCAGCAACTTGGTGGCGTTTTTGTCGAACAGCAGGGTGGCCCGGGCCGGAAATTCCTCGTCCCTATCGTAAAAAATCAGCTGTAGCTGAAGGTGGGGGAGCAGGTCGAAAAGCAGGCTCACCGAACCCAGGCCCCCGACCCCGCCCGGACGCCCGCCCAGGGATGCCGCCACTCGCAGCAATTCCGGGGCTTGTCCTGCAAAGCGTTTTCTGATCGGCTGTTCCAGGGCGCTGCCGGAATACCCTCCCTGGCTGAACAAGGGGCCGGCCAGCTGGGCGAAAGTCACGAACTCGCCCGCCGGGCGGCTTCTGCTTCCCATCAGCAAATACCGGATCAGGGCGCTGCCCGTGACCTGGCGGAAGCCCTGGCCATCGGCCCGTCTGACTCCGTCATTGGATAGCAGGTAGCTGGCGCCCAGAAAAGGGATTTGGGCCTCACCCACCTGATTGAGCGCCAGACCAAGGGGCGCGGCCAGGGCGGCGATGTCCGCCTGCCGCAACTCCTGGATCAGGTCCGCGTAGATTTGCCGGTAGCCGCCGGTTTCCGAGGTGTTTACCAATTTGCCATCTCACGCCATCTCACGTCATGACGCCGCATGGTTTCTCGGCCCGCCTCTCGGGCCGCCATCCCTCGACCCTGGGCCGGGGCGGCCCCCTAGCGCGTCACTCCAGGCGGGAGCGAGTTCTGTGCGCCCCTCCAGGCGGGAGCGCGTTCAGCGCGCCCCTCCAGGCGGGAGCGCGTTCAGCGCGCCCCTCCAGGGAAGACCAGCAGCATTTTGAGGAATACCCAGCGGCGACCCTGTTTTTCCAGCAAGGCCGAGAGTCTGCCCGGCACGGGCAGCGGTCCCTGGAACAAGCCCAGGTTCTCCATGCCTTCCGGCATCTGGGGAACAACGTAGGCCACCAAGGCCGTCTCCAGGCTGGCGCGGGAGCCCTGGGCGCGCACCCGGGTGTCGCGAAACTCCACCGAGGGTTGCTGGGCCAGGGCCAGTTGGGGGCCGTAGAGGGCGCGCAACCGCTGACGCCCCACGGTGCGGCGGTCCAGGCCCAGGCCGCGCACCTCCACCACGGCGTGGGTGTCCAGCAGCGAGGTCAGGCGTTCCAGGTCCTTGCGGGCCAAGGCCGCGCCGGCCTGGCGCAGCACGGATTCCACCTCGGCCTGGGCCGGCGAGGCGACGGCGGGCGCCGCCAGGGCTGGAGCGGCCAGCGCCAGCAGCCATAAAATCCCCCAAAACACACCAGCCTTGGCCATGGCAATTCTCGCCATCAGTCGTCGCTATCGGTCTGCAACACCGCCAGGAAGGCCTTCTGGGGAATGGGCACGTTGCCCACCAGCTTCATGCGCTTCTTGCCTTCCTTCTGCTTCTCCAACAGCTTGCGCTTGCGGCTGATGTCGCCGCCGTAGCACTTGGCCGTGACGTCCTTGCGGTAGGCGCCCACGGTGGAGCGGGCGATGATGGTGCCGCCGATGGCTCCCTGCACGGCGATCTTGAACTGCTGGCGGGGGATGGCGTCCTTGAGCTTGTTGACCGCGTGCAGGGCGCGCAGGCGGGCGCGCTCGCGGTGCACCAGGCAGGACAGGGCGTCCACCTTCTCGCCGTTGACCAGGATGTCCAGCTTGACCAGATCGGTGCGGCGGTAGCCGATCAGTTCGTAGTCAAAGGAGCCGTAGCCCTGGGTGACGGTTTTGAGCTTGTCGTAGAAGTCGTAGATCACCTCGGCCAGGGGCAGCTCGAAGCTTAGCTCCACCCGCCCCTTGCTGGGGTAGTGGTAGTTGGGGTTTTCGCCCCGGCGGTCCAGGCACAGCGTCATCACCGCGCCGATGTAGCGCTCGGGCATGAGGATGGAGGCCTTGATGTAGGGCTCCTCGCAGTGCTCGATACTGGATGGGTCGGGGAAATAGGCCGGGTTCTCCACCTCCTGCAGGG
>JAKAGJ010000451.1 GCA_021815655.1 Deltaproteobacteria bacterium
CCCGACCTGCACCGCTTCATCAGCCTGCACGGCTCGGTGGAGGAGTTCGAGGGCCTGCCCATCATCGGCCTGCGCGGCAGCCCCCTGGAGGGTTGGAACCGCATATTGAAGCGCGGGGTGGACATCCTGGGCAGCCTGGTGGGCATCCTGCTGCTGGGGCCCTTGATGCTCCTGATCGCCCTCTTGGTAAAAACCTGCTCCGGGCCGGGACCGGTGCTTTTCCGCCAGCAGCGCATGGGCCTGGACGGACGGGTCTTCGAGATGCTGAAATTCCGCACCATGCGCCAAAACGCCGAGTGCGAGACCGGCCCGGTGTGGTGCCAGGAAAACGACCAGCGCCGCACCGGCCTGGGGGCCTTTTTGCGGGCCACCAGCCTGGACGAGCTACCCCAGTTCTTCAACGCCTTCAAGGGCGAGATGAGCCTGGTGGGGCCGCGCCCCGAGCGGCCGGAGTTCATCGCCGACTTCAAGCGCAAGGTGCCGGGCTACATGCTCAGGCACAAGGTCAAGGCCGGCATCACCGGCTGGGCCCAGATCAACGGCTGGCGCGGCAACACCAGCCTGGAGGAGCGCATAAAGCACGACCTGCACTACATAGAGAACTGGTCCTTGTCCTTTGACTTCAAGATCATGGCCCTGACGGTGGTCAAGGGCTTCATCCACCCCAATGCCTACTAGACTTTCACGGCGGGATTAGTCCATGCCCTTAACCCAGCACTTGGCCGAGCTGTCGCGCTATCGCGCCCTGGTGGGCGCCCTGGCCGGCCGCGAGCTCAAGGGGCGTTACCGGGGCTCGTTCCTGGGGTTTCTGTGGACCTTCCTCAACCCCCTGTTGCTGCTCTCGGTCTACGCCCTGGTCTTCAGCGTGTATTTTCGGGTGCAGATGGACCACTACGCGGTCTTCATGTTCACCGGCCTCCTGCCCTGGATATTCTTCTCCCAGGCCTTGAGCGAGGGCGCCGGCTCCATCACCGACGGCGGCAGCCTGGTCACCAAGGTCCTGTTCCCCCAGCAGGTGTTGCCGGCGGTGAAGGTGCTGGCCAGCTTCATCAACTACCTCCTGAGCCTGCCCATCCTGTTGGGCTTCCTGCTGGCTCAGCACGTGCCGTTGACCTGGTGTCTCCTGGCCTTTCCCCTGGTGGCGCTATTGCACCTTTTGTTCAGCTTCGCCCTGGTCCTGATCCTGGCCACGGCCACGGTCTTCATGCGCGACACCCGCCATCTGTTGAACAACCTGCTCACCCTCTGGTTCTTTCTGACGCCGGTGCTCTACCCCCTGACCCAGGTGCCCGAGAAATACCGCATCCTGGTCTACCTTAACCCGGCGGCGGTCTTCACCCTGGCCTACCAGGACATCATCTTCTACGGCCGCTGGCCGGCCTGGGACCACCTGGGGCTCCTGGCGTTGTTGAGCCTGGGCCTGCTGTGGGCGGGGGTGAGGGTCTTCGAGCACTACAAGGAATACTTCGCCGAGAAGATATGAACGACCTACCAGCCATAGAGGTCCAGGACCTGGTCAAGCGCTTTCGGCGCGAGATGCTGCAGCGCTCCTACGGCACCTGGAAGTCGCTGTTGTTGCGGCCCTTCGCCAGGAAGCGCCAGGCTGACTACGTGACCGTGCTGGACGGCTTGAGCTTCCAGGTGGCCGGCGGCGGCACCCTGGCGGTGATCGGCCAGAACGGCTCGGGCAAGTCCACCCTGCTCAAGATCATGGCCGGCATCTACAAGCCCGATCAGGGGAGCGTGAGCGTGCGCGGCCGGGTATCGAGTCTCATCGAGCTGGGGGCCGGCTTCCACCCCGAGTTCAGCGGCCGCGAGAACGTGTACCTTAACGGCACCATCCTGGGCTTGAGCAAGAAGGAGATCGCCGAGCGCTTCGATCACATCGTGGCCTACTCCGGCCTGGGCGATTACATCGACGCGCCGGTGCGCACCTACAGCTCGGGCATGTATGTGCGCCTGGGCTTCTCGGTGGCGGTGAACGTGGACCCCGACGTGCTCCTGGTGGACGAGGTGCTGGCCGTGGGCGACGAGGCCTTCGCCCACAAGTGCGAGGACAAGATCAACCAGTTCAAGCGCGCCGGCAAGACCATCGTGCTGGTGACCCACGACCTGGGGGCGGTGGAGAAATACGCCGACGAGGTGATCTGGCTGGACGGCGGCTGCCTGGCCGCCCGTGGCGAGCCCTTGCAGGTCATCGACGCCTACCGCCAAAAGGTGTCCCTGTTGGAGGACCAGATTCGCCGCGACCAGTGCCAGCCCCAAGAGGCCCTGGACCAACAGCGCTGGGGCGACGGCCAGGTCCTGATCGAGGCCGTGCGCGTGCTGGACGGCGCCGGCGTGGAACACGCCGTGTTTCAGCAGGGCGAGGCGCTCACCGTGGAGATGGACTACCGCCAGGTGAGCCCCACGCCGGATTTGGTCTTTGGCGTGGCCATCCACAACGCCCAGGAGGTGCTTTGCTACGGCACCAACACCCACCTGGACCGCGCCGGCCTGGGGCCTTTGCCGGCCCAGGGCAGCGTGCGTTTCGCGGTGAGCCGCCTGGACCTGGTGCAAGGCACCTACCTCCTGGACGTGGCCGCCCATACGCGCGACGGCCGCGCCTACGATTACATCAAGCAGGCGGCCTCCTTCGCGGTGCGCTCCGGCCTGGGGGACGAGGGCGTCTTCCGGCCGCCGCACGCCTGGCAGGTGGCGCCCCGAGGTGACAGGCCATGAGTGAGCCAGGCGGCGGCAAGCCCGACGTGCGGGCCATCCTGCAAGAGGTGGAGAACAACGTGCGGGAGAAAAAGGCCCAGGGCCTCTATGACCCCGCCGAGATCCGTCGCGTGGAGGAGGCCGCTGTCTCCTTCAGCCAGGCCGTGGAGGATTCCGCCGCCGCCGAGCTTTCCATCCTGCGCGCCAATCTCAATCAGCTTTGGGACACCAAGCAGTGGGGGGTGAGCACCCATCGCGAGGGCACCGCCGCCCGCCTGGTGCTTTTGCTGAAAAAGCTGATCTACAAGCTGACCAAGTTCCCCATGAGCGTGTGGCTGGCCCGCCAGGTGGCCTTCAACGACCAGCTGGTCAAGGCCTTGAACCACCTGCTGCCCCAGCACGTGGACCTATTGCGCCGCCAGGCCCACAGCGACCGCCGCCTGGACGCCCAGGAGGACCTGAGCCGCGCCTTGAGCGAACGCCTGCGCCGCCAGGACCAGACCCTGCGCGAGTTCGCGGCCCGTCTGGAGGCCCTGGAGCGCCAGGCGGCCCAGGGCTCCACCCAGACCGAGCTTTTGTTGGCCCGCCTGCAAGAGATCGTGGAGCGCCAGGCTTCAGCCGGGTTGGTCTCGGCCGAGGCCGTGAGCCAGATCAAGGCCGCGCGCTCGGCCAGCCGCGGGGCCTCCTACCTGGCCTTCGAGGACCTGCACCGCGGCGACCGCCAGGAGATCAAGATCGGAA
>JAKAGJ010000452.1 GCA_021815655.1 Deltaproteobacteria bacterium
CCCCTCGTTGAAGGCCGCCGCCGGCATGGCCGGAGCCGCCGCCACCGCCGCCGTGGCCTTGGCGTAGGTGGGCACGATCCACTTTATCACGTAGGACTGGAGGTAGGCGAAGACACCGATCACGGCAGTGAGGATGATGGAGTGCTTCAAGGTGAAGCGGAAGATGTCGCCCTCCTGCCCCACCAGGCCCACGGCGGCCGTGGCCACCGAGAGCGACTGGGGCGAGATCATCTTGCCGCAGACGCCGCCGGAGGTGTTGGCCGAGACCAGCACCACCGGGTCGATGCCCAGGCTGCTGGCCGTGACCTCCTGCAACTTGCCGAAAAGCGCGTTGCTAGAGGTGTCGGAGCCGGTCATGAAGACGCCCAGCCAGCCCAGGAAGGGCGCGAAGAAGGGGAAGGCCTTGCCGGTGGTGGCAAAGGCGTTGCCCAGGGTGATGGCCATGCCCGAGAAGTTCATGATATAGGCGAAGCCCAGGACCACCGAGATGGTCAGCACGGGCCAGCGCAGGGTCTTGAAGGTCTGCCCCAGGACCTTGAATCCCTGGCTGAAGGTGGCGCCCATCACCGGGATGGACAACAGGCCGGCCAGCAGGATGGCCGAGCCGGCGGCGCTGAGCAGGTTGAAGGCAAAGACCGCCGGCATGGGCTTGCCGCCGCGGATGACCATGTTGTGCAGGTCGGGGATGGGGATCGTGAACAGGGTGTAGTGGTCCAGGGCGGCCTTGATGGGCTTTACGCCCCAGGCGGCCACGAAGATGGACAGGATGATGAAGGGGGCCCAGGCCCTGAACACCTGGCCGCCGCTGTAGCGCAGCTTCTCGCGGCCGTTGCTCTGGGGCTCGTCGGCGAAGCACCAGCTTTGCTTGGGGTGCCAAAAGCGCAGGAAGATGGTCAGGCAAATGATGGAGGCCAGGGAGGCGATGATGTCGGGCAGCATGGGTCCCAGGTAGTTGCTGGTGAAGAACTGGGCCAGGGCGAAGGAGCCGCCGCTTACCAGGCAGGCCGGCCAGACCTCCAGGCCCTTCCTGAAGCCGCACATCAGCACCACCAGGTACAGGGGGATGAGCACGCTCAAGAAAGGCAGGGTGCGCCCCACCATCTGGCTGATGGCCATGGTGTCGATACCCGAGACCTGGCCGGCCACGATGATGGGGATGCCGATGGCGCCGTAGGCCACGGGGGCGGTGTTGGCCAACAGACAAATGCCGGCGGCGTAGAGGGGGTTGAAGCCCAGGCCCGCCAGCATGGCGGCGGTGATGGCCACCGGGGTGCCGAAGCCGGCGGCGCCCTCGATGAAGGACCCGAAGGAGAAGGCGATGAGGAGGGCCTGCATGCGGCGGTCGTCGGTGATGGAGGCCAGCGAGTTCTTGATGATCTCGAACTGGCCGGTCTGCACCGAGAGGTTGTAGAGGAAGACGGCGGTGACCACGATCCAGGCCACGGGCCACAGGCCAAAGAGCATGCCGTTGAAGGTGGACAGAAGCGCCAGCTTGACCGGCATGCCGTAGGCGGCCACGGCGATGATGACGGCGATGGCCACGGCGCTTAACGCCGCCCAGTGGCCTTTCATGCGTTTGTAGGCCAGGGCGTAAAACAGATACAGGATGGGCAGGGCCGCCACCAAGGCAGACAGCCCCAGGTGGTTAAAGGGATCGGTCAAAATGGTCCAGGGCATGGGGGCCTCCTCGCTTGGGTATTGGTCATACCAAAGACCTTATCGCAGAGAAAAATAGTATGTCAAGCCAATTTTTACCGTTGCACAATGATTTTTTTCTTTATAATATGCACAGTATACAGCGAAGGCTCTTTATTGGTTATTTTTATATTTGGCTTGTTTATATTACCTTTTAGCCTGTCGCCACTCGCAACGTCCCCGCGCGGCCACCGGCGCCGCCGTCCAAGGAGAGGCCATGACCAACCACCCATTGCTCAAAAAATTCCAATCCCTGGTGGGCCAGGCCAACGTCTTCGCCCAACCCGCCGACCTGCTTACCTACTCCTATGACGCCGCGGTGCTGGAGCCGGTGCTGCCGGCCCTGGCCCTGCGCCCCACCACGGTGGAGGCCCTGGGCCGGGTGGTGGCCCTGTGCAATCAGGAGGGCCTGCCGCTCACCGTGCGCGGCTCGGGCACCAACCTCTCCGGCGGCACCATACCCGCCGCCGGCGGCGTGGTGGTCCTGACCAACGCCCTGGGCCGCATCCTGGAGATCAACTCCGCCGACATGTACGCCCGCGTGGAGCCGGGGGTCATAACCGCCAAATTCGCCGCCGCCGTGGCGGCTCAAAAACTATTCTACCCCCCGGACCCCGGCAGCCAGGCCGTCTCCACCCTGGGCGGCAACGTGGCCGAGAACGCCGGCGGCCTGCGCGGGCTGAAATACGGTGTCACCCGTGACTACGTCATGGGCTTAAGCTACTTCGACGTGGAAGGCGGCCTGGTAAAGACCGGCGCCAAGACCGTGAAATGCGTCACCGGCTACAACCTGGCCGGGTTGATGGTGGGCTCCGAGGGCACTCTGGGGGTCATCAGCGAGATCACCCTCAAGCTGGTGCCTCCGCCCCAGGCCGGTCGAGCCATGATGGCCATCTTCGACGACGTGCAAAAGGCCTCGCAGACCGTGGCGGCCATCATCGCCGCGCACATCGTGCCGGCCACTCTCGAGTTTCTGGACAACTTCACCATCCGCACCGTGGAGGACTACAGTCACGCGGGGCTACCCACCGAGGCGGCGGCCTTGCTTTTGATCGAGGTGGACGGCCACCCGGCCCAGGTGGCCGAGGAGGCGGCGCGCGTGCAGGATATCTGCCGCCAGCAGGGGGCCACGCGCCTGGAGGTGGCCCAGGACGCCGCCCAGCGCGACCGCATCTGGGAGGCCCGGCGCACCGCCCTCTCGGCCCTGGCCAAGCTCAAGCCCACCACGGTGCTGGAGGACGACACGGTGCCCCGCAGCCAGATACCGGCCATGATCGCCGCCCTGGGCGGCATCGCCCAGGCCTATGACCTGACCATCGGCACCTTTGGTCACGCCGGCGATGGCAACCTGCACCCCACCATCTGCTGCGACCGGCGCGACCACCACGAATGGCGGCGCGTGGAGGAGGCGGTGGACGCCATCTTCAAGAAAGCCCTGGAACTGGGCGGCACGCTCTCCGGCGAGCACGGCATCGGCTTGGCCAAGTCGCGCTACCTGGAGGCGGAGACCAGCAAGGCCACCGTGGCCTGGTCGCGCCGGCTCAAAAGCGCCCTGGACCCCAAGGGCATCCTAAACCCCGGCAAGATCATCGGAGGCTGAATATGCAGGGTCCCCGCGATTTGGCCCGCCTGCTGGGGGAGCTTGAAGATCAACTGGTGGTCTGCATGCGCTGCGGCCTGTGCCAGTCGGTCTGCCCCCTCTACGCCCAGACCGGCCGCGAGTCCGACGTGGCCCG
>JAKAGJ010000453.1 GCA_021815655.1 Deltaproteobacteria bacterium
TCCACCCATCATCACCCAGCCCGGGGCAGCGGGCACTGCTGGGCGCCAGCCTGGCCATCTTCTGGCCGGGGGCCCTGGCCTTCGGACTGCCCGGGGTGCTGGCCCCCCACTGGCAGGAGATGTTCGGCGCCAGCCGCGGCCAGGTGGGCAACTGCATGTTCTTCCTGCTGGCGGCCCTGGGACTGTGCATGTACCCCGCCGGACGCTGGCTGGCCCGCTGGGGCGCCAAACGCCTGGTGATCCTGGGGGCCGTCATCGCCGGCCTGGACGCCTTGCTGCTGGCCTATGCCCCCAGCCTGGCCGGGCTCTACCTGTGGTCCTTTCTCAACGGCGTGTCACAGTGCTGCGTGTACCTGCCGGCCCTGGCCACGGTGCAGCGCTGGTACCCGGCCCGGCGGGGCCTGGTGTCGGGGGTGGTGAATCTGGTGTTCGGCCTGTCGGCGGCCCTGATGTCCCCGATCTTCGCCTGGCTGCTGGGGCGCCTGGGCTACCAGGGCCTATGTCTGGTGGTGGGCGGGGCGGCGCTGGTCATGATGCTGCTGGCGGCCCCTTGGTGCGAGCTGCCCCGGGCGGGGCAGGCCCCCTCCCCTGCCGCCGGTGGCGGCGGGGAGGCGTCGCTTAGCCCACGCCAAGCCCTGTCCTCGGCCAGCTTCTGGCGGCTGTGGGGCACCATGGCCCTGGTGGGGGCGGCGGGCATCGCCATGGTGACGCTTTCCACGGCCTACGGCCTGGCCCGGGGCCTGGAGTTCCGGCAGGCGGTGTGGATATTGTTCGCCTTCAACCTGGGCTCAGGCTTGAGCCGCCTGGCCATGGGCTTCCTTTCCGACCTGGTGCCGCGCCCCCTGGTCATGGCCGGGGCATTCGCCACGGCCGGCCTGGCCTACCTGGGGCTGCCCTGGGTGGGCGGGGGCTGGTGGCCGGCCTTCCTGGCGGCCTGGGTGGGGGTGGCCTTTGGCACCATGTTCGCCGTGGGCGCGCCCCTGGCCGCCGAGGTCTTCGGACCCATGTACTTTGGCGAGGTCTTCGGCCTTTTGTTCACGTCCTACGGGTTTATTTCCGGCGCCCTGGGGCCTTCCCTGGCGGGCTATGTGCTGGACCTGAGCGGCGGCAACTTCCTGGCCGTGTTCAGCTACCTGGGGGGCTGCTGCCTGCTGGCGGCGGTGCTGGTGCGGGGGGTGGGCAGGGGGACGGCCGCGGCAGCTATCTAAGCTGCTCACGCACCCTTACTATGCTTTCCGCCCGGCCCGTCACCTCGTCCACCGTCACCAGGGCCCCGTGCAGCCAGGGGTCGCGCTTGGCCACCTGGAACTTCTGGGGCCGCTGGCTAAGGAAGCGGCTGATGGCGGCCGCCGGCTCCATGCCGATCACCGACTCCTGGGGGCCGGTCATGCCCAGGTCGGTGATAAAGGCCGTGCCCTGGGGCAGAATGCGCTCATCGGCGGTCTGCACATGGGTGTGGGTGCCCAGTACGGCGCTTACCCGGCCGTCGAAGTGCCAGGCCAGGGCCTGCTTCTCGCTGGTGGCCTCGGCGTGCATGTCCACGCAGACCACGGCCGCCCCCTTGAGCGGCCCGCAGAGAAGCGCCTCCAGGGTGGCGAAGGGGCAGTCCAGGCTGGACATGAAGGTGCGCCCCTCCAGGTTGACAATGGCCACCTCCAGGCCGCTTTTGAGGCGGGCGCGCACGTGGCCCTGGCCGGGGCTGCCCTCGGGGTAGTTGGCCGGGCGCAGCAGGTGGGGCTCGGAGTTCAACAAGGGCAGCAGGTCGCGCTGCTTCCAGACGTGGTTGCCGGTGGTGATGACGTCCACCCCCTGCAGGAACATCTCGCGGGCCTGGCGGTCATTGACCCCCAGGCCGCCAGCGGCGTTCTCGGCGTTGACCACCACCAGGTCCGCCCCCAGGCGGCGGCGCAGCCCGGGCAAGAGCGTCTCCAGGCAGCGGCGCCCCGGCGAGCCGAAGACATCGCCGACAAAAAGCAAGCGGATCATGAGCCGTCCAGGTATGGGGTAGGTAACCCATAAAGCCTACCGCATAGACCTGGAGATTGAAACAGGGCAACTGGGAGGCATGAACGCGCCTGGCCGAGTCAGGTCCTTGGCGCGCTCGGTGCGGGCGTTCAACTCCCGGCCGTGCAGATTGGCCCAGGGGCCATCCAGGTGCGATATCAGGATGCCGGCCGCCTGCTCGGGGCTGATTAATATGCCCTGGTCATAGTAGTCCCGGAATATGGGACGAATGATCTGGGCCGCGCCCCCCTTGGCCTCCCTGCCTTGCAGTTGCATGCGGGTATCCACCGCGCCAGGGTAAAACAGCAGGGAGGTGACCACCCGCGTCTCGGCGGCCAGCTGCCGGGCCAGGAACTGCTGGGCGGCGTTGGCCACGGAGTAGGTGCCCAGCCCCGGAGTGTGGTGCTCCACGGCCTCCGAACCCAGGAAAACGGCCAGGCCTTGCCCGGCCTCCAACAAGGGCGGCACGGCGTGGCGTATCAGGCTGAGCCCGCCCATCAGGACGGCATCCAGCACCTGGGTTTGCTGGAGCCCCGAGATCTCCCACAGGTAGGGTCCGGGGTGCAGCACGGCGGCGGAGTGGATGAACCCCTGGAAGCCGCCCATGCCCACGGCGGTTTCCACCAGCCCGGCCGCCACCTCGTCGTAGGCCACGTTGCCGGGGATGGCCGCCACGTTGGCCCTGCCGCAACGGCATTCCTCAGCCACCACCTGTAGCGCGCCCGCCCGGCGTGCGTTGAGTACCAGATTTACCTCCCGGCGAGCCAACCCCAGGGCTATGGACCGGCCAATGCCATGGGAAGCCCCGGTAATTATCAAGGTCTGTCCGGCGGTTAACATGACACCCCCCTTTCCGCGAGCCAACCGACGCCACGCCCCCCGGCGTGATTGTCGAGCCCCGCGCATAATACCTTATAGATAAATATTAATGAGTCATTTGTTGCGGCGAAAGATGTGATATCAGAGGCTTATTGAGTATTAAGCTGTGATATGCCGGTGATTTGCAAGAAATACTCCGTCACAGATAGGGATTTACCGCGCAGGGATTGCCCGCGCTGGCCTGTTCCCCCCGGCGCGGGTGCCGGGGACTGGCCAACCTGGGGGTGACACCAGACTTGTTATTATTGAAATTACTTGTGTTTTATGGAAGTGCGCTCGGTAGCGCCCTCCTGGAAGGGGGGCGTTATGAGAAAGGTCGAGGAGGGTAACCCCGCCCCCATATCAAGACGCGCCTGGTTTTGGGTGTGGGCAAAATTTAATTGCGCCAGTCCTGCATTTTTATACAGGCCGCACCATCGGTGATGCGATTGCTTGGTCGCCCGAGGCGCCAGCCCTTACACGGGAGCCGCTAGGGTTGGTCAGGCGACACCCTCACCCTGATCCCCCCGCTGGTGGGGAGAGGGGGCAAGAAAGGCTGGCTTGAGGTA
>JAKAGJ010000454.1 GCA_021815655.1 Deltaproteobacteria bacterium
ATCGGCCAACAGCCCCACCAGGCGGCGGGTCTCGGCGCCGGGCCCCAGGGCGCCCAGGCCCAGGGCGCAGAGTTCGCGGCGCCGGGCCTGGTGGCTATCCAGGCCACGCAGGAGCAGGGAGCGCACTTCGCCCCCGCCCAGGTTGAGCAGCGCCCGCAGGGCCTCCATGCGCAGCTCCAGGCGCGGATGATCCAGCAGGGAACCCAGGGCCGCCACCGAGCGCGGCTGCCCCAGGCGCCCCAAGGCCACGGCGGCCTCCCGCTGCACGCGGGGGTCCTGGTCCTGCAGGGCCATCTCCAACTGGGGCACGGCCTGGCCGCATTCCAGGAGCCCCAGTTGCAGGGCCGCCTGGCGCCGCACCTTGGAGGAGGCGTGCTCCAGGGCCTTTATCAGGGCCGGGGCCGCCTCGCGGGCGCCAAGACGCCCCAGGGCCGCCACGGCCACCTCGGCCACCCGGGGGTCGGCATCGCTGGCGGCGCCCATCAGGGGGCCCGGCGCGCCAATGGCGGCGAGCGCCTCCAGGATCAACCCGGCCACGCCGGGATCGTGGTTGCCGCGGGCCAGGTTTAGGATGGCGTACACCGAGCCGGCGTCACCCATGCGGGCCAGGCCCCTGAGGGCATCGGCCCGCACCTGGTCAGAGGAGTCCTCCAGGCTGTCCACCAGGCCCAGCGCCACCCGCTCGCGCAGGCCGGGGTCCATGCGGGCCAGGATGTCCTGGGGGGCGGTCTTGAGCAGGGCGTTGACCAACAGCGGCACCAGGGAGCCCCGGGCGCCGTCCAGGGCCTGTAGCAGACAATCAGCGGCCCGGGGGTCCACGAAGCTGCCCAGGGCCGCGGCGATGGCGGTCTGGGCCAGCTCGTCGTCCTGGCGCATCACCGCCAGGAGCGGCTCCAGGGCCGCGGGATCGCCTATGGCCGCCAGGGCCTCGATGGCCGCGAAGCGCACCCACTGCTCGTCGGACAGGGCCTTGATGAGCGCCGGCACGGCCAACCCCTCGCGGCGGCGCCCCAAGCTGATGGCCGCCGCGGCGCGCACGTTGGCGTCGGCGTCGCCCAGGGCGCGGATGAGGGCGCGGCTCACCCCCGGCGAATCCACGTTGCCCACGATGTCGGCGGCGAAGATGCGCAGGTCGCGGTCGTCCTCCTCCAGGAGCGCCAGGATCAGGTCCGGGGCGTCCTGGCCGATGCGCCGCAGGAGTTCCATGGCCGTGTTGCGCAGACCCACCTGCTCCACGCTCAAGAGGGGCACCAGGCGGGCGGCCACCTCGCGGCCGCGGATGCTGGTCAGGGCCTGCGCCACGCTGGCGCGCACCTCGCTGTCGGCGTCGGCCAGGCGGTCCACCAAGGCCGGCACCGCCCGGGGATCGCCCAGGCGGCCCAACTGGGCCGCCGCCTCCAGGCGCAGCAGGGGGTGGTGGCTCACCAGCTGGGTCAGGAGGCCATGAAGGAAATCATCGGCCATGGGGTCAGGGCTTGATGAAGGGCAGGGTCAGGCCAAATACCGTGGGAGAGGAGCCGGCTTCCCACCGTACCTCGCCCCCCCAGGGGGCCAGGGCGCGGGCGGCCAGGAACAGGCCCAGGCCGTCGTGGGCCCCGTCCTTGTCGCTGCTGAAGGCCTCGAACATGCGGGGGGCCATCTCCGGGGCGGGGCCGGGGCCGTCGTCGGCCACCAGGATCACGGCCCGGTCCCCCTCCTGGCGCCAGCTCACGGCCAGGCCGCGGGCGCCGGTCAGGGCCATGGCCTCCAGGGCGTTGGCCACCAGGGCGTTGAAGGCGCTTGCCACGTCCAGGTAGGAGGCCAGGCACTTGGGCGTGGTTTCCGGCAGGTCGGTGTCCACCTGGGCCTCATGCTTGAAGTACATGTCCGCCCGCCAGAAGGCCAGCTGCTCTCTGGCCAGGCGGGAGAGGTCCAGGGGCGCGGCCTCCTCGTTCTGCATCTGGCTGGCCTTGGCCGCCAAGAGGTCCACCTCGGCGCTGGTGCGGTCGAAACCGTGATGGATGGCCCCCAGCTTGGCCGCCAGGTCCTGGGTCTGGCCCTGGGCCAGCTTCAATTCCAGCAGGTCCAGGGGCAGGCGCAGCATTTGTAGGCCGCCGGAAAGATTGTGCACCACTCCCCGCACCAGCCGCCCCCACTGGGCCAGGCGCTCGCGCCTGAGCAGGGCACGCACCACCGGATCGGGAAGCTCGGGGGCCATGCCTACTCCTGCTCCGTCTGGCTGCGCTGGGCCAGGAGCCGGCGCTGCTGGGCAAAGGTGTAGCGGATGATGCGCTCGCGCTCGGCCTCGGCGATATCCACAAAGCGCACTGCGGCGGCGGCGCCGTGGCTTATGTCCTCCGCGGCCGCGCGCACCACCTCGCCCAGGGCGAAGACCGGCCGGGCGGGCACGTCGGGCAGGGCCAGGGAGATCAGGAGGGTGCTGCCCACCTCCAGGCCCAGGGGCTCGGCCACGCCGAAACCGGCGCCGGAGATGTCGGTGGTGAAGGCCCGCCCCGGGAAATGGGTGGCCTGCTCGCGGTTGCGCACATGGTGCAGGATCAGGTCCAGCTTGAAGTCCAGCCAGCGCAGCACGGTCAGCAGAGGGCGCTGGGCCTCGGGCAGGTTGCCGTCCTCCAGGACCAGGCGGGCGGCGCCCTCCAGCTGGCTCTGGCTGTCCCACATCTCAGAGTCCATGGCCATGGCCTGGCGGCCGGCCAGGGAATCAGGACCCCAGAACAGCGGCAGGCGGGCCGCCGTGCGGAAGAATTCGCGTTCCTCGCGGAATTTCTCGTTCATGCCCTCCTCCTTTGGCGGCCAGGCAGAGGCTTTATGGTCAGCCTGACCGGGGGCGGCCGGGGCCAATGGCCCCTGGGGTGATCCGCCGGGCCGCGACGACAGCGGCCATGACGGCCCCATTATAGCTCGCCATTGCCCAGGGCGCCGGGATGATAGCGGGCCAGCATCTCCACGAAGGCGCGCACCACCTCGCGGTCAAACTGCTGGCTGGAGCAGCGCACCAGCTCGTCCACGGCCACGGTCTGGGTCTTGGCCAGACGGTAGGGCCGGTCGGAGGTCATGGCGTCGAAGGCGTCGGCCACGGCCACCACCCGCGCCAGCAGGGGGATCTCCGCCCCGCCCAGACCGTCGGGATAGCCGCGGCCGTCCCAGCGCTCGTGGTGGTGGCGGATGATGGCCCGCTCGCTTTCGGACAGGTCCATGGCCTGGATGATGCTCTCGCCCATGACCGGGTGATGCTTGATCTGCTCGTATTCCTCGTAGGTCAGGGGCGCTTCCTTGAGCAGGATGTTGTCCTTTACCCCGATCTTGCCGATGTCGTGCAGATAGGCGGCAAAGCGCAGGGACTCTATCTGGTCGATGCCCAGGCCCATGGTCTGGGCGGTGAGCACGCTGAAGTTGGTGACCCGGCGGCTGTGCTGACGGGTG
>JAKAGJ010000455.1 GCA_021815655.1 Deltaproteobacteria bacterium
CGGTGGCGGCCGGGGTCCGGGCGGCGGCGGTGGTCGTGGGGGATACGGCTACTAGGTCCGGCGACCCCCAGCCTTAGTCCAGCAACACCAGACAAGGGGAGCGGGAGGCCGGCGCCTTCCGCTCCCCTTGCCGTCAGGGCCCCCGACAGGGCCTCGGTTCATCCCAATGCCACCGGCGGCGAGGCGACAGCCATGACCAGCGCCCAGGACCCCCAGGAACTTCTGCCCGTGGTGGACGACCAGGACCGGCCCCTGGGGCTGCGGCCCCGCTGGCTCATCCACCGCGACGGGCTCAAGCACCGGGCGGTGCATGTCCTGGTCTTCGACCCCGCCGGCCGGCTTTACCTGCAACGGCGCTCCCCGGCCAAGGACACCTATCCCGGCCTGTGGACCAGTTCGGCCAGCGGCCACGTGGACCCCGGCGAGGACTACCAGGCCGCCGCGCGGCGCGAGCTGCGCGAGGAGCTGGGCCTGGCCGCCGATCTCGCCCCCCTGGGGCTCATCCCGGCCCAGGCGGCCACGGGGCAAGAATTCAGCGCCGTGTATCAGGCCAGCAGCAGCCGGGAACCCCGGCCCAACCCCCTGGAGATCAGTGAAGGCCGCTTCTTCACCCCCGCCGAGGCCCAGGCCCTGGCCGCCGACCCCGGGCGGGCGGTGCCGGGATTGAAGTTGGTGCTCCAATTGGTCTGGCCGGCGGCCGGCTGAAGGCTCAGCCCTGGGACGGCCCCGCCGCCGGCTCCTGTTTGCGGACCATGTGCGGGCTGGCCAAGAAGCGCAGGAAGGGCGGGATCAGGTCCTCGCCGAAATGCTGGGGAGACTGCATGATGATGGAGGCCGCCTCGAAGGCCTGCCTGGCCGGGCGGTGGGGTCGGTGGCTGGTCATGGCGTCGAAGGCGTCCACCAGACGCAGCAGGCGGGCGGCCAGGGGGGTGCGCTCGGCGGTGATGCCGTGGGGGTAGCCGCTGCCGTCGGCGTTCTCGTGGTGGTGCAGCACCGCCTTGAGCACCTCCATGGAAACCGAGTGCGCAGAACTCAGCAGGCGATGGCCCCAGTGGGGGTGGGTGCGCATCAAGGCCCATTCCTGCTCGTCAAAGGGGCCGGCCTTGTTCTGCATCTCCGGGGGCAGCTTGGCCCGCCCCAGGTCGTGCAGCATGCCCGCCATGCCCAGGGCCTGCACCCGCTGGGTGGTGAGCTTGAGATGACGCCCCAGGGCCATGGCCAACAGCGACACGTTCACCGAGTGGCTGTAGGTGTTGTAGTCGCTGCGCAATATCTCGCTGAGGTTGGTGAGCAGCAATTCGTCGCCGGTCAGGCGTTCCAGCACGCCCTGGATGCCGTCCACCGCCTGGCCCACCACCTGGGGCGACAGGTCGCCGCCATAGAGGTCGCGCAGGTTCAGGCCGGCCATCTCCTGTATCAAGAGGCGTTTGTAGGAGGCCGGCACCTGGGGGTCGTCCAGGCGCTGGCTGGCGTGGCGCTGAAAATAGCCGCGCAGGGCTTGGCCCTGCTCCTGGTACACGAAGATGGAGCGCTGCTGGGCGGCCAAGAGGCGCTGGCGCCAGGGCTCCTGGAAGCAGTTGCCCTCGCCGCAGACCAGGGTCATCTTGACGCGCTTTTGCTGCTGATCGTAGAGGGGCAGGAAAAGGTCGCAGGGGCAGGGCTCGCCGGCGGGCAACACCTCCAGGGCCAGGGGAAAGACCCCATAGACCGCGGGATCAAAGGTCACGCCTCCGCCGGACTTGCGCAGGGAGACTGCCGGCGCCCCGCCGCCGCCCCTGTCTGGGCCTAAGCTGCTCATGGTTAGCCATCCCCCCAGGACTGCCCGCCGGGACCTCAAGACCTAGCTACTTTACCCTCTGGCAGGGCGTAGTCAAGTTCCCGGTCCCTGTCCGGGCGCGGGGATATTACTATATTTACTAGTTATTACCGAAGTATGCCTGGCCAGCCGGGGCCGGGGCTCAGCAGCCCATGAAGGGACTGGCCAAAAAACGCACCAGGCGAGGGCCGATGTCCTCGCCGAAGACATCCGAGGACTGGGCCAGGATGGCCGAGGCGGCCTCGAAGGCCTGCATGGCCGGCCGGTAGGGCCGGTGGCTGGTCATGGCGTCAAAGGCGTCCACCACCCGCAACAGGCGCGCCCCCTGGGGAGTGGCCTTGGCCTTGAGCCCCTGGGGATAGCCGCTGCCGTCGGCGTTCTCGTGATGGTGCAGCACCATCTTCAGCACGTCCAGGCTCACCGAGGCCACCTGGGAGAGCATCTTGTAACCCTCCACGGGGTGGCTGCGCATCAGGACCCACTCCATGTCGCTCAAGGGGCCGGCCTTGTGACGCAGGCTTTGGGGCAGGCGGGCCTGGCCGATGTCGTGCAGCAGGCCGGCCAGCCCCAGGGTGAGCACCCGGGGCTCGGGCAGGCCCAGAAAGCGGCCAAAGGCCATGGCCAGCATGCTGACGTTGACCGAGTGGGTGTAGACGTTGTAGTCGGCGCGCAGTATCTCCATGAGATTGCAGAGCAGGCTGCGGTCCTCCACCACGCGCTCCAGGAGCACCTGGTAGCTGGCCACGGCCTTTTCCAGGGTCTTGGGACGCAGGTCGCCGTGGAACAGGCTGCGCAGGTTGTGGGTGGCCAGCTCCCGGCACAGGAGTTGGCGCTGGCGCAGGGGCTTGTGGGGGTCGGAGAGCATCTGGTCGGCCAGGTCGCGCAGGTATTCGCCCAGCTCGCCGGCCTGCTCCTGGGGCACGTAGACCGTGTCCTGGCCGGCGGTCAGCAGGCGCTCGCGCCACTGGGAGCGGAAAGGCCGGCCCTTGGGGCAGCCCAGGGTCATCTTGATGGGCACCGGCCCGGGCTGGAACATGGGCAGGTAGATGTCCATGGCCAAGGGGCGTCCCGGCTCCAGGGCGCCCAGGGACAGGGGCATCATGCCGTGGTCCCCGGGCTCGAAGGCGATGTCGCGCCGGGCCAGGGGCAGGGGGCCGTCCAGCAGCGATTGGGCGCCGGGCTGGGTGGGGCTGTCGCGTAGGGGTTGTTCGTCGCTGAGCTGGTCCAATGCCGCCGCCTCTACAGGTGCGCCCGCCCTGGACAGTGCTGGGCAGGCTTGGGGCGATGATATCCGCCTGGCACAGGAATGGCAAGCCGGCATTGGCGGCGGTGACGGCCGCGGCGACCGGGCATACCGGGCCTTGCCGGCGCCAGGGCCTGGCCCAGGCGACGAGGATCGTCTTTACCTTAATCAGCAATAGCCGTCATGGCCAACGCGGCGAAGCAATCTCCCGCTTCGCTCTTTTCAGGCCCGCCTATGGGGAGAATAAAGCAGAAGGCCAAGCGGTTTTTCTTTGTGCCCCGCCTCGGCCGCCCGGCCATGCCGGGCCTTGCCGGTGCCAGGGCCTGATCGTCACGCCCACCGGGACAGACCCCCGCCGGCC
>JAKAGJ010000456.1 GCA_021815655.1 Deltaproteobacteria bacterium
ATCGCCGACCAGGCCCGCACCATCCGCATCCCCGTGCACATGATCGAGACCATCAACAAGCTGATCCGCACCAGCCGCTATCTGGTGCAGGAGTTCGGCCGCGAGCCCACCCCCGAGGAGATCGCCGAGAAGATGGACTTCCCCTTGGAGAAGGTGCGCAAGGTGCTCAAGATCGCCAAGGAGCCCATCAGCCTGGAGACCCCCATCGGCGAGGAGGAAGACAGCCATCTGGGCGACTTCATCGAGGACAAGAAGGTCATCAGCCCGGCGGACGCGGTGATAAACCTGAATCTGTGCGAGCAGACGCGCAAGGTGCTGGCCACGCTCACCCCCCGCGAGGAAAAGGTCCTGCGCATGCGGTTTGGCATCGGCCAGAAGGCCGATCACACCTTGGAAGAGGTGGGGCGGGACTTCGACGTGACCCGCGAGCGCATCCGCCAGATCGAGGCCAAGGCCCTGCGCAAGCTCAGACACCCCAGCCGGGCCAAGAAGCTCCGGGCCTTCATCGAAAATTAGCCGGGGTCAGTGTTTGTCTTAGAAAGCCGCTCGTGGCTTAATCCTCTTGGAAGTTGCCAAAGTAAATTTTGGCAACTTCGCAAAATCACGCCGCAGGGAAATTTGGCGTGATTTCGGGTGGGCCGTCCATGGCCCGCCCGGGAGCCTGCCGAAGGATTACTCCGACAGGCTACCGAGGCGTCTTGACAGGTGAGGCCCAGGCAAGGATAATTCGAGTTTCGGGATTTCAGGGGCCCATAGCTCAGTTGGTAGAGCCTCCGGCTCATAACCGGATCGTCCCTGGTTCGAGACCAGGTGGGCCCACCATTTCGCGATCAGGTTTGGCGCGCGCCGCGCCGGTAATTGGCGGCGGCCCGCAAAGCAGGAGAGGCGTACATGGCTGCAACGTGCCCTGACCCGGGCCGGCCCGCCAAACGGTTCACTCTCCAGCCTTCAGCAGGGCGCCCCACCCCGGGGGCGCCTGATTAGTTTGGACGCATGACCAAGAACCACCCCACCGTCGCCGACCTGACCTCCCTCATGGAGGACTGGGCCCCAGCCTGGACCGCCGAGTCCTGGGACCGCGTGGGGCTCGTGACCGGCGATCCCGGGGCCGCCGTGGCCCGGGCCTGGGTGGCCTTGGATCTGACCCCGGAGCTATTGCGGGAGGCCCTGGCCGCCGGGGTGGACATGCTCCTGCTGCACCATCCGCCCCTGTTCAAACCGCTAACCGATCTCTGCTCCCACCGCCCGGCCACGGCCCGCCTGGTCCAGGCGGCGGCCCAGGGCCTGGCCATATTCGCCGCCCACACCAATCTGGACGCCGCCCCCGGGGGAGTGAACGACGCCCTGGCCCAGCGCCTGGGCCTGGGCCAGACCCGCCCGCTCATGCCCTTGGCCGAGGGCGGCCTGGTCAAGCTGGTCACCTTCCTGCCCCCGGACCATTACGAGGAGGTCTCCGCGGCCCTGTTCGCCGCCGGGGCGGGGCGCATCGGCATCTATCGCGACTGCGCCTTTGTGGCCAGCGGCACCGGCACCTTCCTGGCCCCGCCCGAGGCCAACCCCTACCTGGGCCGCGCCGGCCAGCCCGAGAAGGTCAGCGAGCTGCGCCTGGAGACGCTGGTGCCCCAGGCCAGGGTCGCCCAGGCCCTGGCTGCCCTGCGCCTGGCCCACCCCTACGAGGAGCCGGCGGTGGATGTCTATCCCCTCCGGCAGGCCCCGGCCGGCCATGGCCTGGGGCGGGTGGGCAGTCTGGCCACGCCCCGGCCGGCCGAGGAATTCGCCGCCTGGGCCGCAGTCGAGCTGGGCGCCCGCGCTCCCTTGCTGGCCGGCGCCTGCCCCCTGCGGTTGACCCGCGTGGCGGTGGTGGGCGGTTCCGGCGGCGATTTGTTGCAAGAGGCGGCCCGCGCCGGGGCAGAGATATTGGTCACCGGCGAGGCCCGCTACCATGCCGCCCAGGAGGCGGAGGACCTGGGGCTGGGGCTCCTGACCCTGGGGCATTTTCAGACCGAGGCGGTGATCGTGCAGCCCTGGGCGCGGCGCCTGACCGACGAATTGGCCCGCCGGAACCTGGATTGCCAAGTGGAGGCCTATCAGGCCGGCCAAGACCCCTGGCGCAACCCCCTAAGCGGGGCTGGCCATCATCATGCTTGATTCATCAGGCGCCCCCCACGGCGCCTATAAGGAGGAATAACCGTGCTGGATCAAATACGGCTTTTGGTCAAGTTGCAAGCCATCGACAAGGTTCTTTTCCAGGTGGTACAGGAGCAGGAGGCCATGCCCGCCAAGCTGGGGGCCTTGAGCCTGGAGGAAGACCGCCTGACCCAGGCCCTGGCCGTGGCCCAGGGCGAGTTTGAGGACGTCCGCGCCCGCCGCAAAAACCTGGAATCGGACATGGAGGCCATCCGCGCCCGGGTGCGCAAGGCCGAGACCCGCCTGATGGCCACCAAGACCCAGCGCGAGTTCCGGGCCGCCACCGCCGAGATCGAGGAGGGGCGCGACGCCCTCAAGGGCAATGACGACGTGCTCTTGGAGCTGATGGAGCGCCAGGAATCCCTGGAGAAGCAGGTCAACAAGCTCTCGGAGCAGTTGGCCCAGGCCAGCGCCGAGGTGGCCGGCCAGCGCCAGGAGCTGACCAACCGCGCCCAGGAGCTCTCCACCATGATCGCGGACATGACCCGCGAGCGCACCGTGCTGGCCAGCCAGGTGGAGCAGTCGTTGATCAGCGAGTATGACTTCATCCGCAAGGCCCGCCAGGGCGTGGCCCTGTCGGCGGTGCGCAACGGCACCTGCGGCGTGTGCCATATCGACATCACGCCCCAGCAGTTCAACGAGTTGCAGCGCCTGGACAAGATCATGTCCTGCCCCTCCTGCAAACGGCTGATCTACTGGGCCGACGCCGAGGCCTTGGCGGACCTGTAATGTCCGTATCTGGCCGGGGCGACGCCCAGGCGGCCCAGACCCTGCGCCGCCTGGCTAGCGCCCTGCGCCGCCTGGGGCGCTGGCCGGAGCTGGAGCCCCACGAGGACCCGGAGGGGCTGGCCAGTTGTCTGGAGCGGGCGGCCCAGGTCCTTGCTCCCGCTGATTTGGCCCCGCCGGCGGCCGCCCCGCCGCCCCCCGGCCCCCTGGACCCCGCGGTGGGACCCATGGTGCTGCACGCCGACGGCGGCTCCCGTGGCAATCCCGGCCCGGCCGGGGCCGGCGCGGCGCTTATTGACGCCGGTGGCGGACAGGTGGCCGCCTGGCACCGCTATCTGGGGAAAACCACCAACAACGTGGCCGAGTACCAGGCCCTGCTCATGGGCCTGGAAGGCGCCCTGGACCTGGGGGTGCGCGAACTCTTGGTGCGCCTGGACAGCGAACTTTTGGTGCGCCAGCTACAGGGGCGCTATCAGGTCAAGAGCCCTCACTT
>JAKAGJ010000457.1 GCA_021815655.1 Deltaproteobacteria bacterium
ACGCGCACCCAGCGTCCCATGGTCAACGGCTACTCGCCGGTGGTGGCCCGCGAGTACGTGGAGCGGGTCTTCTGGCCGCTCTTCCCCTTGAACCAGGGCGAACTGGGGCCGGAGCAGGCCCGGGTGCTGGCCGGGCTCAAGGTGGGGCTCATAACCTTCCATGACGACCCCCAGGTCTACACCAACAAGGTGAGCCCCTTCCCGCCGCGCCTGTTCCTGGAGCGCCTGGCCGCCTCGCCATCCTTAAGGCCGCTGGCCCGGGCCGGCGACGTGCAGGTCTATGAGCCCGTGGGCCACGGCGAGGCGCCCCAGGCGGCCAGCCGCGTGACCTCGCCGGTGAACGCCCTTTGGTACTGCTTCGAGCTGCACCACGATACCGGGGCCTGGGCCCGGGACCCGGCAGCCTCGGGGCTCGACTACCTGCTCCAGACCGGCGGGGCCGGCCGGGGCAACGTGGTGGAGGCCCTGCCCGGCCGCGACCGCCCCGGTTTCTTGAGCTATGGCCCCTACAAGGCCCTGCCCGCCGGCTCCTATCTGGCGCGCTTCCGCCTGAGGGCCGAACCCCGGGGGCCCGACCAGGAGTTGGGCCGCCTGGAGGTGACCAGCCAGGGCGGCCAGCGGGTGCTGGCCAGCCGCCGGCTGCGCGGCGCGGACTTCCCGACCCCGGGTCAGTGGGGCGACTTGGCCCTGCCCGTGGAGCTGGAGGGGACGACCGACCTGGAGTACCGGGTCTTCTGGGCGGGCAACGCGCCGTTAGCCAGCAACCTGGTGCTGGTGGGCTTCACCGGCCGGCCCCAGGGACCGGGCGAGGTGCAGGCCGAGGACCTGCTGCGCCAGACCGGCAGCGTGGTGGACGACCCGGCGGCCGGCGGCGGACTGGCCGTGCTGGGCCGGGCCGGCTTCCACCCGCCGGTCTACCTCTGCCATGGCCCCTACCGCACCTTTGAGCCCGGGGTCTACCGCGCCCGCTTCCATCTGCGCCTGCCCCACCCGGAGCAGGCCCGGGAGGGCCTGCCGGCGGCCCTGTTGGAGGTGGCCAGCGACCGTGGCAAGGCCGTGCTGGGCTCGCGGCTGGTGCGGGCCACCGAGCTGGGCCCGGAGTACCGCGCCCTGGAAGTGGAGTTCACGGTGCCATTCACCCGCGAGCTGGAGTTCAGGGTGCGCTTCGCCAGCCGGGTGGATCTGCTTGTGGACCGGGTGGAGGCCGCGCCTGCCGCCCCGGCCCCGGCCCGCTGAGCGCGGAGGCCGGCCCGTGCAGACCACCCTGTGGCTGGTCTTCGGCTTCGTCTATGTGGGCATGGTGCTGGGGCGCATCCCCGGCCTGGCCCTGGACCGCACCGGCGTGGCCCTCCTGGGGGCCATCGCGCTGCTGGCCGAGGGCCAGGTGGGCATGGCCGACCTGGGGCGGGCCGTGGACCTGCCCACCCTGGCCCTGTTGTTCGGCCTGATGGTGGTCTCGGCCCAGTTCCGCCTGGGCGGCTTCTATTCCCGCCTGGCCGGCCGCCTGGCCGCCGCTCCGCTCTCGCCGCCCCTGTTGCTGGGCCTGTTGGTGGCCGCCGCCGGGGTTTTATCCGCGGTGCTGGCCAATGACATCGTCTGCCTGGCCATGACCCCGGTGCTCCTGGATGGCACGGCCAGGCGGGGGCTTGATCCGGAGCCCTTCCTGCTGGCGCTGGCCTGCGCGGCCAACATCGGCTCGGCGGCCACCCTGATCGGCAACCCCCAGAACATGCTGATCGGCCAGGTGCTGCACCTATCCTTCGCCGGCTATCTGGCCGACGGACTGCCGCCCACCGCCGCCGGCCTGCTGGTGGTATGGGGGGTGGTGGTCTGGCTCTACCGGGGCCGCTGGCAAGGCGGTTGGACCCCCACGGCGGTGCACGCCCCGGAATTCAACGCCTGGCAGACCGGCAAGGGCCTCGTGGTGCTGGCGGCGCTGGTGGCGGCCTTCCTCTTCGCGCCCTGGCCGCGTGAGCTGTTGGCCCTGGCCGCCGCCGGGCTGCTGCTGCTCAGCCGGCGCATGAGTTCGCGGCGCATGCTGGGCCTGGTGGACTGGCAGCTCCTGCTGCTCTTCGCCGGCCTGTTCGTGGTCAACCACGCCTTGCAGGCCGCCGGCCAGATGGACCGCCTGCTTGAGGGGCTGATGCGGGCTGGCCTCGACCCTCGTCAGCCGGTCCCGCTCTTTGGGCTGACGGTGCTCCTGTCCAACCTGGTCTCCAACGTGCCGGCGGTGATGCTGCTCCTGCCCTGGGCCGGCCAGGCCGGGGCGGGTCCCCTGTTGGCCCTGGCCAGCACCCTGGCCGGCAACCTGTTCCTGGTGGGCTCCATCGCCAACCTCATCGTGGTGGACCAGGCCGCCGTCTTGGGGCTCCAGATCGGCTGGCGGCGGCACGCCCGGGTGGGCCTGCCGGTGACCATCCTCAGTTTGGCCCTGGCCGGGGCCTGGCTCTGGCTGCGCGGGTCGGCGATATAGGCGCGTGGCCGGGCGCGGCATAGCCAGATTCAATAAACGGCCGGCCACGCCTTGACACCTGGCCGCGATGAGTTATGTTAGTTGACAACAGGTGATTCACACCCGAGCGCCAGGCTCGGGCATTTTTTTACGGCTGGCCCCAGGCCAGGCCAGAAGGGATCAGTAACATGAGCGGCACCGCCAAGGCGGGAGACTACGTGCAGGTTTTCTACACCGGCTCGCTGACCAGCGGCGAGGTCTTCGACTCCAACGAGGGCGGCATGCCCCTGGAGTTCCAACTGGGCGGCGGCGGCATCATCCCCGGCTTCAACGACGCGGTGCTGGGCATGAGCCAGGGCCAGGAGAGGGAAGTGAGCATCCCGCCGGAGCAGGCCTATGGCGAGGCGGACGAGCGCATGATCATGCATTTCCCCCTGAAGGATGTGCCGCCCAGCATCAACCCCCAGGTGGGCATGACCCTCCAGCTCACCGCCCCCGACGGCCGCCCCATGCCGGCCCGGGTGACGGCGGTGGAGGCCGAGACCATGACGCTCGACCTCAACTCGCCCCTGGCCGGCCAGACCCTGGTTTTCAAGATCCGCCTGGCGGGCATCACCGACCAGCCCACCCAGATTGCGGCCAGTTGCGGCTGCGGCTGCGGGTCCGATGGTGGCTCCTGCGAGCCCAGCGGCGGCGGGTGCGGGTCCAGCAGCGGCGGCTGCGGCTGCTGCTAGACCGCGAGCCGGGGCTGGCGAACACGGGCCGGGGGAACGGCGGTCCCCGGCAGGCGAGGCGACGGAAAAGACGCGGGCGGGGGTTATCCCCGCCCGTTTTTTTCGGCCAGGGGAAAGAGAGGGAGGGGATAAACCCCTCCCCTACGAAAACCAATAAGTTGGTCCCCGTTCCCCGCGCGGCGGTCACCGTCCCTGCGACCGGCCTCCCCGACCCGTA
>JAKAGJ010000458.1 GCA_021815655.1 Deltaproteobacteria bacterium
GGGCTGTTTGCGGAAATGCTCGCCTAACAGCCCCACCTGGCTGGGGGATTTGGCCGGGTCGTACTCCTGGTCCTGGGTGAAGCTATAGGTAAAGGTGGGCAGCACCAGGGTGCCCTGGGGACCCAGGTGCTCCTCCATGGCCCGCAACAGGGCCGCCAGGCGCTCCTCCTGGGGCAGGGGCGGAAACTGGGCCGCGGCCAGGGCGTCGGCGTGCAGCATGAGGGTGTCGCCGGGGGCGACGCCCACGCTGGCCAAGGCCTGGCGCACGTCCGCGGCGCTGATATAGGCGCCGGCGCTCATGGCTGGGCGCCCGGCGGGTTGTCCCTGGTCTGGCGCAAGCTGGGCGACTCCGTGAGGGAAGGGCCCTGGGCCGGGGGCCAGGGCCGGGCCAAGCAAGGGCTTGACCTGGGGCCATTATTACCATCAATGCCCGGGGGCTTCAAGGCGAGCGGGCCGGCGCTGCCCGCCTAAGGTCCTAGGCAGGCCGCGTGGGGTTGGACGCGGATATTATCATTACACCCATTCCGAGGGGTCAGGCCTGGCAGTGGTACCGTAGGCAACCCCGCCTCGCTTGCCCAAGTCAGCCGCTGGGTGGGCCATGCCAGGGTGCAAGGGATCAACAACCCGGGGCCTGGCCGAGGTACTCGTGGTAATCGCGCAAGGCCGGGTAGTCCCAACTCATGTATTTATCAAATGTTTTCTTCAGGGAGGGCTTGTCCATAAGCTGCCGGGCCAGGGCGAAATGCTCGCTGCTGGCGGCGGTCTCGCCCCTGGTCTTGTACAGATGCCCCACCACGATGTGCCCCACCACGTGCTCGGGCAGCCGGCGCAGCAGGTTCTGCAAAAACTCCAGCAGATGATCGCGGCCCCGGGGGGTGTCCAGGGAGGGGCAGTTGAGGAAATTGGTCAGGATGTTGGCGTCATAGATCATTTCTTGCAGCTGGGGGTAGGTCCACTGGTCCGACTTGATGTACTCGCTCTTGCGGTAGTCGAACTTGTCCAGGTCCTTGTCGTCGAGCATCAAGAGGCCCTGGGACCGGGCCTCCTGGAACAGGTCGGTGCCGGGATAGGGCAGCACGGTGAGGAACTGGTTGGAGTGGGCCTTCATCTCCTGGGCCAGGTCGAAGGTCATCTGTATCTGTTCCAGGGTCTCGTTGGGGAAGCCCACCATCCAGCAGGCGTGGCAGTGCAGATCATGGTCCTTCATGATCTGTATGACCTGGCGCACCTTGTCGAAGTTCAGGCGCTTGCGGATCTTCTGCTGCATCTCCGGCGAGCCGGTCTCGATGGCGATGCCGAATTCCTTCACCCCCGCCCGCTTGAGCAGGGCGATGATCTCCTCGTCCAGGTGCTTGACCGAGAAGTTGGAGACCGTGGCGTCCATGGTCAGGCCCTTGGCCAGAAGGGTGTTCAAGAACGACACGATCCATTCCTTGGAAAAGGAAAGGTTGTCGTCGCTGAAATACAGCACCGGCCGCTGGTAGCGCTGGTTGAGGTCCTCGATCTCCTTGATTACGTTTTCCACGGGCTTGTAGCGCAGCTTGCGCCCCCAGGCCACGTAGGTGCTGCAATAGGTGCAGTTGTAGGGACAGCCGCGGCTGCCCTGGATGGGCAGCACCCGCTCGCCGCTCAGGCGGAAATAGCGCTCTATGTCCAGGGCCTGCCAGGCGGGCAGGGGCAATAGCGCCAGATCGAGGAAGTGCTTGCGCCCCTGGTGCACGGTTATGGCGCCGTCCTGGTCCTTGCTGGCATAGCTTTCCAGGGGGAACGTCTGCTCGAAGGCCGGGTCCTGGTGCTGGTTGTAGCGGTTGAGGATGTGCAGGAAGGCGGATTCGCCCTCGCCCATGACCGCGTCATCGATGCCGTGGTCGGCCAGGCTGCGCTCGGGAAACAGCGTGGGGTAGCCGCCGCCGATGATGATCTTGGCCTGGGGATGGTATTGCCTGGACAGCCGCACCGCGTCGGTCACCCAGCGCACGTTGAAGACGAACATGGCCGACAGGGCCAGCACGTCGTAGTCGTTTTCCCGGATGGCCCGCTCCAGCAGTTGGGGGTAGGCGGAGGGGTCCACCGGCTCCCCGGGCTGGGTATAGGCCTCCAAGTTCACGTCCACGGCCTTCAGTTCATAGGGAAAGGTCTTGTACTTTTCCACGAAGGCAAAGAGCGACACCAGGGCCAGGGAGGGCACCGGCCGGAAGGTGGACTTGGTGCGGAAGTTTTCGTCTTCCCCCAGGGTGTCGGGATGGGCGCAATAAGGGACCTTAAGCAGCAAGACCTTGCGGTACTGTTTCAAGACCAGGCACTCCCCATTGTGGATGACCGGGACCGCCGCCGCGCGGACCACATCAGACGTCACAGGCAGGCGGCCTCGGGACTTGATCCGGCGCGGCTGGAATCGGCTGGCGGCTAACTAGAATTGATAGTACAGGAATTGCTTGACCGCCACCACCATCTTGCCCAGGGCCAAAAACCCCAGGAGCAGGGTCAGGGCCAGGTGGGCGGGCGAGGGACGCCAGCGCCACCAGGGGGCGCCGGCGGCGGGCTCGGCCTGGGGGCTGGAGGGGGAGGCCGCCCCCAGGACGTACTGCTGGGAGTTGGGCAAAAACCACACCACCGCCAGGCGCCAGCCCAGGACCAGGAGGCCGGCCAGCACCGCCGGACTCAAGGCGCGCCCCCCCAGGCCCAGCATGCCCTTGAACACCGCCAGGGCCGCGGGCAGGTCGGAGGCGCGGAAAAAAACCCAGGCCATGGACACCGCGAAGAAGGTCAGCAGGCGCCCGGCCCAGGCCCCCAGCCAGGTGCCCCGGGGGCGCCCGGGCCAGCGGCGCGCCAGCAGGCGCAACCAGGCCTGGTGCAGGGCCAGGTAAAGGCCGTGCAGCCCGCCCCAGATGACAAAGGTCCAGCCCGCGCCGTGCCACAGCCCGCCCAGGAGCATGGTCAGAACCAGGTTCAGATAGCGCCGGGCCTGGCCCCTGCGGTTGCCCCCCAGGGGTATGTATAGGTAATCACGCAGAAAGGACGAAAGGGTTATGTGCCAGCGCCGCCAGAAATCGGCGATGCTGACGCTCTGGTAGGGCGAGGCGAAGTTGTAGGGCAGCTTGAGCCCCAGCATGCGGGCCAGGCCCAAGGCCATGTCGCTGTAGCCTGAAAAGTCAAAGTAAATCTGCAAGGTATAGGCCAAGACCCCCAACCAGGCGCTGTAGAACTCCGGCACCGCGCCCTTGGCCGCCGGGCCGAAGGCCGCCTGCACCAGGGGCACCAGTTCCTCGGCCAGCATCTCCTTCTTGAACAGCCCCACCACGAAAAGCGCCAGGCCCAGGGCCAGGTCCTGGTGGCTGATCTTGGCCAGCCCCGGCAGGCGCAACTGGGGCAGGAACTCCTGAGCGCGCACGATG
>JAKAGJ010000459.1 GCA_021815655.1 Deltaproteobacteria bacterium
GTCCTTGGCGCCCCAGAGGGTGATGTTGGTGCTGCCCACGCTCTGGGCGTTGACGTATATCTGCCGGGGGTTGATGACCACCACGTCGGCCACGGACTCCTTGCCCACGCTGACCCGCTGCACGGCTTCCGGCAGGTTCAGCACCCGGGAGTGTCCCACGGTGATCTCCACCCGGGCCAGGGGCAGGGGATCGCCGGGCTGGGCGCCGGCCTGGGCGGGCGCGGCCCCGGCAAGAAGGGCCAGGAGGCCAAGGATCATGATGCGTGCTCGTCTGGCCACGGTGGACCTCCTAGGGATTGGCGGGCGCGGGCGCGGGCTGCGCCTGCTTGGCCTTGGCCTCCTGCAAGGGCGGCTTGCCCAGGGGTTGCAGGCTGCGGTTGATGCCCTTGATGACCTCGATGGTGGGGGTCTCCTTCTTGGGCGGCTCCGGCGGGGGCGGCGCGGCCAGGGCGGCGGGCACCAGGGAGGTGAGGCGTATGCCGCTGGTGCCGTGGTCCTGATGGTCGCCCTGGCTGCGCAGGGCCAGGATGACCCTGCCCTCGCTGGCCGACAGGGCCAGGCGCTCGCCCTGCTCGGGCTTTAGTTGCAAGGCCACCACCGATACCTTCTGGCGCTTGATCTTGGAGCCCTCGCCCTCGTCCTGCACCTTTTCGCCCACGGCCAGAACCGGCACGTCCTGCAGCACCAGGCGGGTGGCGGGGTCGTTTTGGAAGGGGCCCTTGTTGACGGTAACCAGCACGTCCACGCGGTCGGCGGGCTGCAGGAAGCCGCCCACGCCGATCACCTCGTCCACGTGCACGGTCATGGCCCGGTATCCCTCGGGCACCACCGCCGAAAGCCCGCCGGCCATGCCCTCGGGCATCAACTTGTTGGCCAGAAGCACCTCGCCCTTGACCAGGGGACCCTTGAGCACCCGGCCCTGGGCCTGGCTGGGCTGGGACAGATAGCCAGCGGGCAGGGTGCCGGTGGGCCATTGCTGCACGGTCAGGTTCTTGGCCTCCAGGCGCTGCCCGGCCGGCAGGTCGGCGCCGGCCACCACGATGGGGCTGGTGACCACCTGGTTGGCCGCGGCCTGGATGGCGCGGGCCTGAATCCAGCGGTGGGCGCTCCAGGCGGCCAGCACGGCCAGCACCAAGGCCAGGGATATGAACAGCATGGGGGCCTTGCGCAGCATGCCTGCCTCCTACTCGTGGCGCATCACCGTGACCCCCTGGAGGGTCACGCTGGACAGCGAGCCGGGGATGAGGTTCCCCAACACCGGCAGTTGGAAGTTGCTGGTGACCGTGACCTGCACCTGGTCGCCGGCGTTGCCGTCGACCCCGCTGGTGGTGACAGTGAACGCGCCGGGATAACCGGCTGTCTGTAGGTACTGGGTCACCGCCGTCTTCACCTGGGCGGCGGTGTTGGTGGTGGTGTCGTTGAGTAGAGAGCCCATGCGCGCTCCCACCCGGCTGGCGTTGACCAGCATCTGCTTCTGGTACCAAGCCGTGCCCAGCTCCACCACTCCGAAGACCAGCATCAGAAACATGGGCAGAACCAGGGCGAACTCCACCGCCGCCGTGCCCCGGGTGGCGCGCAGCAGTCTGGACAGCCGGTTCATGACAGGCCTCCAGCCACCCGCAAGGCCAAGGCGCCGCCGGCGATGGCCAGGCCGTAAGGCAGTTCCAGGTCCTTGGCCAGCAGGCGCCAGGCGGCCAGGCCGCCACCCGCGGCCAGGGAGCGCCGGGCCAGGGCCAGGCGCAATAAGGCCAAGAGGCCGCCGGCCACCACGGTATAGAAGAAGAGCTGCACCGCCCCCCAGGGACCCATGAAGGTGCCCAGGGCGGCCAGGGCCTTGACGTCGCCGGCTCCCACCGCCCCCAGGAAGAAAAAGACCGCCAACAGCCCGAAGGCGGTGAGCCCTCCCAGAAGGGCCTGGCCCAGGCCGGGCAGGCCACCGCTCAGCAAGGCCCAGCCCAAGCCCAACAGGGCGGCCAGGGCGTTGAGGGGGTTGGGTATGCGCCGCTCGGCCAGGTCATAGCTGGCCATGAGCACGGCCAGCCAGGGCACCCAGAGCTGGGGTCCGGCCTGGCCGCTGGCCGCGCAGAAGGGCAGCACCCCCAAGGCCGGCAAAAGCCCCCAATGGCGGGCCTCCCAAAGACACGGGCTCTGGCTGGTCTGGCAGGCTGACATGACTGAAGCCTTTTCTCCTAAAAATTGGGTCTGGCCCATGGCGGCTAGTCCTTGAGGCCTGCGGTGGCGTTGTCGAGGTTGCCGCCCACCACCGCCGCCAGCAGGCCGGCCCCGGTCAGGCAGAGCATGGTGGCCTTTTCCACGGCGCTGGTACCTGCGTCCTCCCTGAGCAGCGAGGCCATGCAATTCACAGCCATCATGGGGGCCTCCGGGGCCAAGTATTGGTCAAAGGTCGGAGCGATGATGTTTCCTATTTGTATGGCAAGAAGAATGCCAGGTGCCCGTAAGGGAGGGCCAGGACCGACTATTTGGAAAAATATACTATAATAGGCAATTAAAATAATATGTTGAGCGGCAGGGCCCCTCCGGCGTCCTGGCCCAGGCGCTCGGCGGCGGACGAAAGCCTTTTTCACAACTGGAGCGCTTGGTACGATTTTGTAATTACCAAAAGGAAAGCCACGAACATGGTGTGGGTATTTTGGTGAATTAGTTTGCAGGATGGGAGAGTTGCTCGAAAAGGGCCGGGTGGGTGGCTGGGCATGAAAAAAGGCTGGGGGAGGCCCCAAGGGGCCTCCCCAGCCTGACCGGCACGTTACTCTGCCCGCGAACCTGCCCGTCAAGCCTTTCCAGCCAGCCTACGCCGGTTTCTTTGCTTAGCCCTTCAGTGCCGTGGTGGCGGTGTTGATGTTGGTGGAAACCTGGCCGCCCAAGGTGAAGGCCGCCGTGGCGATACCCGCACCGATCAGGGCCAGCAGCAGGGCGTACTCCACGGCGCTGATGCCGGAGTCGTCCTTCCACAGCTTCTTGACGCAATCCGTGAACTTCATTTGCGACCTCCCTTGTAAAGTGTTGGAGCTCAGTTGTGTTATTTGATCGCCTATTAGGGCAAGAAGAGTGCCAAGGGCCGGCCATGAATCGTGCTTGTGATAAAATCATAAACATAGCAAATGGATAGCCTATAAGGCCTTGGCCGGACGGCGCGGGGGCGGCCGCCTGTGAGAGGGCCGAGGCATTTCAGGAAGGGGTGGGAATTACGTATTGGTAATTACGATAATGACGAGTGGCGATTCGGCGGGGCTGGCGCCAACCCCTCAGCGGCGGCGCCGGCGAGCGCTAAGTTCCGGGTGCACGCGCTCCAGCTTGTCCAGCTTGTAGGACAAGGCCCGAGGGCTGATGCCCAGCAGTTCGGCGGCCCGGCTTTGCACCCACTCGCTG
>JAKAGJ010000460.1 GCA_021815655.1 Deltaproteobacteria bacterium
CCTCCAAGGTCTACAAGATGATCCGCCACCTGGCGCGGCTCTCCGGGGACCGCTACCCAGGGCTGGTGCCGGCCTTCGACCTCATCCGCCACCAGATCGACGACGTGCTGGCCCCCGGCGAGGGCGAGGGCGAGCTGGTGCTGCCCTTGTCGGGCGTGGACCGCGGCCAGGGACATCTGGTGGGCTCCAAGGCCGGCAACATGGCCCAGATCGGCCGCTCCGGCCACCCGGTCTGCGACGGCTTTGTCATCACCACCGACAGCTTCCGGCGGTTCTTGTCGCAGTCGGGCCTGGGCGGGCAGGTGCGCCAGGCGGTGATGCTCCTGGAGGATGCCACCTATGACAACCTGCTCGGCATGAGCCGCCAGGTGCGGGACAAGGTCATGCAGGCGCCCTTGCCGCCGGAGCTGGAGTCGGCCATCGGCGAGGCGGCCCAGGACCTCTACGACCGCCTGGAGGGCACCGTCAGCCTGTCCCTGCGATCCAGCGCCATTGGCGAAGACTCCGACACCTCCTTCGCCGGCCAGTACACCAGCGTGCTGGGAGTGGGGCCCGAGGGCATCCTGGATGCCTACCGCCAGGTGGTGGCCAGCCTCTACTCGCCCCAGGCCATCGTCTACCGCCGCAAGAACGGCCTCCTGGACGAGGACGCCGAGATGGCGGTGCTGGCCCAGGAGATGCTGGACCCCCAGGTCAGCGGGGTGATGTACACCCGCGACCCCCTGGGGGGCATGGAAGGTCCCTTGCTGGTCAGCGCGGTGTACGGACTGGGCCTGGGCCTGGTGGACGGCACCGTGACACCCGACGTCTACACCGTGGCCCGCGACCCCGGCCCCCTGCTGGTCAAGACCGAACTGGGGGCCAAGGCCACCAAGGTGGTGCCGGGCGAGCGCGGCAGCCTGCGCCAGGAGGTGCCTCCGGAGCAGGCCTCCTTCCCGGCGCTCAACTCGGCCCAGGTGGAGGAACTGGCCCGCCTGGGTCTGTCGCTGGAAAAGGAATTCGGCCGCCCCCAGGACGTGGAGTGGGCCTTGATACCGGAAGGTCGCTTCATCATCCTACAATCGCGCCCCCTGCAGGTGCTGGAACCCCAGTCCAGCCAGGCGGGGGACGGGGTTCCCGGCGAAACTCCGCTCCTGGAGGGCGGCCAAACCGCCAGGCCGGGGGCCGCTTGCGGCCCGGTGTATCTGGTGCGGGGCGAGACGGACCTGGGCGGTTTCCCCCAGGGGGCGGTGCTGGTGACCCGGCATTCCTCGCCGGCCTTCGCCGCGGTGCTGCACCGGGCGGCGGCGGTGGTCACCGATGTGGGCGGGGTCACCGGGCACATGGCCTCCCTGGCCCGGGAGTTCGGGGTGCCAGCGCTGGTGGGGCTGGCCGGGGCCACGGCGGCCCTGCATGGTGGCCAGGAGGTCACGGTGGACGCCGGCGGCCGGCGCGTCTACGCCGGGCGCGTGGAAATGTTGCTTAGGCGGACCTTCAGCGATGCGGCCCGCCCCCAGGGGACCAAGGTCAAGCCGCCCTGGTTCCGCGCCGCCCAACTCATGACCCCGCTGACGCTCACCGACCCGCGCTCGCCGGGTTTCGCGCCCGCGCGTTGCGGCACCTTCCACGACATCATCCGCTTCGTGCACGAAAAGTCCTTCCGCGAGATGTTCGTGCTGGGCGACCGCATGGGCCAGGCCGCCAGCCACCAGGCCCGCCGGGTGGGGCACAAGCTGCCCTTCGAGCTGTGGGTCATCGACCTGGGCGGCGGCCTGTCCGAGGAAGCGGGCAAGGAGGTCTGGCGCCAGGACATCGTTTCCCTGCCCGGCCAGGCCTTCATGGACGGCCTTCTGGACCCGGCCATACACTGGGACCGGCCGCGGCCGGTGAGCTTGAAGGGCCTGGCCTCGGTCTTCGCCTCCTCCATGCTCACCCCGCCCAGCGACGGCAAGGTGCGCGACATGGGGCAGAAGGCCTTCGCCATCATCAGCGGCGACTACCTCAACTTCAACTCGCGGGTGGGCTACCACTTCGCCGCCCTGGACAGCTTCTGCGGACCCAACCAGAACGACAACTACATCTCCTTCCGCTTCGTGGGCGGGGCCGCCACCGAGGACCGCCGCGTGCTGCGCGGTGAGCTGATCTGCCGCATCCTGGGCGACCTGGGCTTTGGCGTGGAACGCACCGGCGACGCCGTGAGCGCCTTCTTGAAGAAGTACGAGCAGGCGCCCACCATGGCGATGCTGGCCACCGTGGGACGGCTGGTGCTTTACACCCGCCAGATGGACATGCTGATGCACGACATGCGCATGGTGGACTGGCTGGCCAAGGCCTTCATGGACGGCAACTACAACCTGGACAGCCAGCAGGCCGAGGGATTGGCATGAGCAAGCCTTACCGCCAACTGGCGCGGCGCATGACCGTGACCGCGCTGTTGGTGACCTTGGGGCCGCTGTACCTCCTGGGCGCGGCCATATTCTTCTATTTCGACTTGGCCCACCGCGAGAGGACCAGGGAGGAGCTGCTGACCCTGGCCGGCAACCGGGCCAGCGCGGTGCAGGTCTTTTTGGCCGAGCGCACCGCGCTCTTGGAGGTGCTGGCCCACAGCGCCAGCCTGGAGGACCTGACCAAGCCCGGCCGCCTGCAGCAGGTCTTCTCCCTGCTCAACCGCCGCTCCTGGACCTTCTTGGACCTGGGCATCATCGACGAAAAGGGGGACCACCGCGTGTACGTGGGACCTTATCCCCTGGAGCATCAGAACTACAAGGACGCCACCTGGTTCCAGGAGGTGATGACCCGCGGGGTCTTCGTCAGCGACGTGTTCCTGGGCCGGCGGGGGGTGCCCCACTTCGTCATCGCGGTCAAGCACAACCACGACCAGCGCCCGTGGGTGCTCAGGGCCACCATCGACTCCGACGTCTTCACCAAGCTGGTGCAGCGCGCCCAGGTGGGCCAGGGCGGCGACGCCTACATCGTCAACCGCGACGGCCAGTACCAGACGCCGCCCCGCTTCGGGGGCGCGGTGATGGATCAGTCCGGCCTGGACCTCAAGACCGTGCCTCCGGGCGTGAGCGTGATCCAAGGCCCCGACAAGGAAGGCCGCCAGCGCCTCCAGTCCTTTGCCTGGTTGTCCAAGGAGGACTGGCTCCTGGTGGTGGAGCAGAACCCCAGCGACGGCGTGGGGGCCATGTCCTTGGCCCGCAACGTGGAGCTGGCGGTGCTGGGCCTGGGCAGCCTCTTGATGGTGGGCGTGGTGCTGTTTTTGGTCAGGCTCCTGGTGCGCCAGCTGGAGGCGGCCGACCGCCAGCGGGCCGACCAGGACGCCCAACTGGTGCACTCGGCGCGCCTGGTCTCCCTGGGGGCCATGGCCGCCGGCGTGGCCCACGAGATCAACAAC
>JAKAGJ010000461.1 GCA_021815655.1 Deltaproteobacteria bacterium
TCAAAAGGCCCAGCACCTTCGCGGCGTGGTAATAGTGGGAGGCCACGATGAGAAAACTGGTCACGGTCATGGGCAGGGCCATGACCGCGATGCCGGTGCGCAGGGTGGCCAGGGAGGTGCGTTTCTCGGCCAGAATCAACTGGGCCTCGTTGATGATCAGGGGGTCGATCTGGTTGCCCACCATGCCTCGCTTTCGCCCTTGCCCAGGAAGCTTAACACCTAATCTTGATATTTAAGCAGATGCTCGGCCGCAAGGCAAGAAACCGCGTCATTGCCGCCGGCCTACCCGCCGTGACCCGCCCAAGCCCCCCGCCCGCCGCGCCCGGCCATGGCGGGCGGGGGGCTTGCACAAAGACCCGCTCGTCGCCGCGCCCGCGGGCTAAAGCTATTGACAAGCTTTTGATGATGGGGCATATTCGCCTATCAGTATTCATCGGCCGTAGTTGCGGTCCGCTTGTTGGCACCTGCGCTTGGACTGAACCCGCATCAAGGAGGGGTGACTGGTGGCTCTGACCAAGGAGAAGATCATCAACCAGGTCTACGAGGATACCCAGTTGCCCAAGAGCCGCTCGCGGGACGTGGTGGAGACCTTGCTGGAAATCATCAAGAACACCCTGGGCGAAGGCGAGGACATCCTGATCAGCGGCTTTGGCAAGTTCATGGTCAAGGCCAAGCGAGCCCGCCGTGGCCGCAACCCCCAGACCCGGGCCGACTTGCAGCTCAGGGCGCGCAAGGTGGTGGTCTTCAAGACCTCCGGCGTGCTGCGCAAGCGCATCAACGGCGAGGAAATCACCGGCAACGAATTGGACTGAGCACCGGTGGTGGCCGTCCATAATCCAGACAAGCGCATGGAGGTCCAGCATCCTCCATGCGCTTTTTCGTGGCGCGGAACGCCCTAGAACCTGTAGTCCAGGCTGAGCGCCCCTCCCCAAGTGCCTTCCAGGTCATATTCCTTGGAGTTGTCCCCGTCCTTGTCAAAGGTGGTCATGGTGCCGTCCAGGGAACGCGTGAGGCCCAGGCTGAGCCGCAAGTCCTGGAACGGCCGCAGGTCCAGGAACAACCCGCCCAGATATCTGCTGTTCTCAAGGTAGCCGTCCCGACGCACGGTGCTGTCCTCCGCCAGGCGGTAGGTGTCCCGGTCCAGCCAGGCCGCCAGGCGAAGAGCCGCCCTGGGCGAGAAGGCATACTTCAGATGGGCGTCGGGAATGCCCAGGCTGGCCGACAGGCCGCTGGGGTTATCGAGTTTGTAATCCAGGGCCAGCTCGGGGATGATTGTTCCTATGCCCGCCTGATAGGCGTATAGTCTTCCTCCGGCCCGCGCCCGCAGGTCGGGCGAAAGGTCATATCCCCCCCAGCCGCGCAACTTGCCGCCAAACCCGCCGAAACTGTCCTCGTAGGCCGCCAGGGCCCCCAGCTCGAGGAAGCAGCTCCAGTCCTGGTCTAGGCGCAGTTCCTTGCCCGCGCTGACTTCCAGGGAGCGCAGGTGTTTCCAGGGATCGTCCCGGCCGTTGCCAAAGGGCAACTGGCGCAGCTTCGCCTCATCCCAGTTGTACACGCGGTTTTCGAAGGAGAGCCTGATGGGCTGATATGAAAAGGAAACGCCGGTTTGATAGTAGTCGTGCTCCCCCTTGTCACCATTGATCTGCTCGCCCGACAACGTGCTGGCCTTGACCTCCGCCCTTGGCCCCACCGGGGACTCCTCGGCCCTGAGTTGACCAGGAGCAAGCGATTGCCACATCAGCAGGGCACAAATCCACACCCCAAAGACCTTGCCGACCTTTGCTTTCATCTTCAATCCTCTTTTCAAATGGTTAATCGTGCAGCGGCGCCATCCCCAACGCGATCCAGCTTGCAACTTGCCAGGCAGGCATCCACGGGGCGAGGGAAACCGGCAACCCGCCAATCAATTACCATGTTCATAATTTACTGTCAAACAATAAATAATGAACAATAAATTTTCATATTGTCTTGACGGACAACAACTGCTGTGCTAGCCTTGGGCCCTGTGGTCGAACCAGAAGGGGTTGTTGATTCCGCCCGGGGCCGGCGGAGGTTGCCAACAGGGAGGGATTCAGGTCATGGAAGAAATGGAGCGCATCAGGAAGGCGAGCCGGCGGTTGGGCATGGTTTTCAAGCTGGCGGTGCCGCTGACCCCTTGCATCGTGGCCCTATTCTGGCTCCTGGTGGAGCATAATAGGCTGATGCAACAGCAGCTTCCCGTCGTCCTGGACCCAAACCTGCCTGGCATGGCCAAGGTGTGGGGATTTGTGGTGTCCATGGTCCCCGGCGCGGTGCTGATGTACATCCTGGTCCAGCTCAGCCGCTTGTTCCGGCACTATGAGCAGGGCCATTTCTTCACCCGCGCCAACGTGGCCATCTTCCATAGGCTGGGTTGGTCCGTCCTGGCCTGGGCCGCCGGTGATTTCCTGCACATCACCGGCCTGGGAATTGTGCTGACCCTGCATCGTCCGGCGGGGCAACGCCTGCTGGTGGTGAACATAACCTCGGACCAAGTGCTGGTGGTCCTGATCGGCCTTGTCGTGTTGACCATATCCTGGGTCATGGACGAAGCCCGCAAGATCGAGGAAGAGCAGGCGCTCATCATCTAGGGAATAGCCATGGCCATTGTCATAAACCTGGACGTCATGCTGGCCCGCCGCAAGGTCAAATCCAAGGACCTTGCGAGCTTCGTGGGTATCACGGAGCAAAATCTGTCCCTGATCAAGACCGGCAAGGTCAAGGGCGTGCGCCTGGCCACCCTGGAGGCCATCTGCCGGTTCCTTGATTGCCAACCCGGGGATATCCTGGAATACAGGCCGGAGGACCCGGGAGACCAGCTTGGGCCCGCGCCCAGCCTGGCCGGTGATGCTACCAGGCCACGGTAAAGGCCTGGGTCTGACCGGCGGCGCGCAGCCTGGCCTCCAAGTCCTTGGCCTCCTGCAGCCGGTCCAGCTTGCCCACGCGCACCCGATGGAAGACCTGGTCCCCGCGGTCATAGACCACCACGTTCACCTCGCCCCAGGCTGGGCGCAATTGGGCGGCCAGGCGGCGGGCGTTGGCCGGGTCGCTAAAGGCCCCCACCTGCACGGTGAAGACGCCTTCCTCGTAGGAGGCCGGCGGTGTGTATTCGGCCGGCCGGCCGGCCACGCCGGTGCCCAGCTTGCGATAGCCCAGGGCGCTCACCTCCACGCGGGCCGTGCCACGGCCCAACACCCCCAGGTCACGGGCCGCAGCCTTGGAGAGATCAATGACGCGGCCGTCCACGAAGGGGCCGCGGTCATTGATGCGCAGGGTGGCCTGGCGGCCGTTGTCCAGATTGCGCACCTCCACCCAGGTGTCCATGGGCAGGGTCTTGTGGGCGGCGGTCAGGGACTCC
>JAKAGJ010000462.1 GCA_021815655.1 Deltaproteobacteria bacterium
ATCGCGCTGGCCCGAGGCCCCGGGGGGAAGTAGCACCCGCGCCCGCGCGGTCTTGAGCGCCAGGGCGGCGATGCTCAAGCCCTCCAAGAGGCCGAAGGGGTTGCCCTGGATCAGCGCCTGGTTGGTAAGGCCCCGGGGGTCGGCCTGGCGGGCGTCCACCACCAGGTAGCCCGGCCCCCGGCCCTGGGCATGGGCGAACCACTTGAGGAACACCGGATGACCGGCGCTGCCGCGTCCGCGCAAGGCCGCCTGGCGCAGGGTGGTGATGATTTCCAGGGGGCTTGAGTCGGCGGCGGCGGAGGCGCCCACGAAGCCGCCGCCTTCCAGATAGGAGTTGAGGTCCGGGGCGGCCAAGGCGGCACAGCGCACCAGGAGCACGGGCTCCTCGATGGGCTGGTGCACGCCTTGGCCGCTCACGCTCTAGCCCTGGGGCCGGGAGGTCTTGTCCTCGCTGGCCACGGCCTGGGCGAAGCGCTCCCGGCGGCCGCCGGGCAGGCTCTCGGCCAACCCGAACTCCAGGCACTGGGTCAGGCACTTGGTGACGCAGGCGGGCTTAAGCCCCTGGTCCAGGCGGTCCTTGCAGTAGTCGCACTTCACGGCCCGGTGGGTGGCCGGGTCCCATTGGCAGGCCCCCCAGGGGCAGGCCATGACGCAGCTTTTGCAGCCGATGCACAGGGCCGCCTCGATATAGACTATGCCGTCCGGCGAGCGCCTTTTCACCGCCCCGGTGGGGCAGACGTGCAGGCACCAGGGGTCCTCGCAGTGGAAGCAGGGCATGAAGACCTGGCGCACGGTCGGCACGCCGCCGCGCTCGTTGGGGCCCACGCTCAGGTTCTTGCACAAGGCCGGTCCCGGTCCCAGGGACTTGTTGGATTTGCAGGCCACCTCGCAGGCCTGGCAGCCGATGCAGCGCCGGGCGTTTTGCAGCAGGTAATAGTCGCTCATTTGCTCATATCTCCCTGGCCTAGCCGGCCTTCTTTACGCTGATGACGCACTCGGTGAGGTTGTTGCCGCCGCCCACGGGGTCGTAGGAGGTGAGCAGACCGCGCATCAGGCGCTGGTCGGCCATGCCCCGGTTGAAGCTGCGCATCTTCCAGGGCACGCTTTGGCCGAAGCCGTGCAGCATGAACCCCGCCTGGGGGTGTATCCAGGGGGTGACCGTCAGCCGCCCCTGGACCGTGGCCCCGCCGCTGGACACCTCCACCTGGTCGCCGTCGCTCAGCCCCAAGGCCTTGGCCGGCTCAGGGTGCAGCCACAGGCTGTTCTCGGGGCAGAGCTCGTGCAGCAGGGGGTTGTTCTGGGATTGGCCGTGGGCGTGCACCGCCGGCCGGCCGAAGACCAGTCTGAACTGACCCGGCTCCAGGGGCGGCGGGGGATCAAAGGGCGCCAGGCTCTCGAAGCCGTTCTTGGTCAGCATCTCGCTGATGAGCTCGATCTTGCCCGAGGGGGTCTTGAACTTCAGGCCCTCGGCGCGGTCCCACATTATGGGCTGGCTGGCGAAGGCCACGGAACCCTTGGCGCGCAGGGTCTCGATGTCCACGCCGGTGCCCTCCAACTGATAGCGCCAGATGTCCTCGATGGTCTCGTAGGGGAAGTACTGGCCCAGACCCAGGCGGGCGGCCAACTCCTTGAAGATCCACCAGGCCGGGCGGCTGTCGGAGCGCGGGGCGATGCACTGGTCGCGCATGATGAGGCCGGGCTTGGGGCCGTTCTTGCCCGCCAGGATGTTGGCCCGCTCCAGGTAGGTGGACTCGGGCAGGATGACATCGGCATGCCAGGCGGTCAGGCTGTAGTTGACGTCGATGGCCACCAGCAGCTTGAGCTTGTCAAAAATCTTGAGCTGGGCCTCGGGGTCGGGCAGGGCCGTCAGCGGGTCGTGACGGTAGGCGATGTAGGCGCCCATGGGGTAGGGCTGGCCGGTCTCGATGGCCGGGTAGAGCAGGTGCAAGAGGCCGGGCTCGGCGTCCCAGTGCTTGTACTTGCTGCCGATGCCGTCCACCCGCGGGGCCTCCACGGCCGGCATGCCGGCGCCCAGGCTCTTGAGCCCCTTCTTGCCGGCGTCGGCCGGGGTCTTGGCGATGATGAGCCCGCCGGGGGTCTCGATGGCGCCGAAGAGCACGTTGAGTATGTAGGAGGTGCGGGAGGTGAAGAAACTCTGGTGATGGCGGGCCACCATCCAGCCGGGATGGAAGATGACCTTGGGGGCGTCGGCGGCGACCTCGCGCACGAAGGCGATGATCTCGGCGGCCGGCACTCCCGTCTGCGCCTCGGCCCACTGGGGGGTGTAGGTCTCCACCAAGGCCCGCAGTTGATCCAGGCCACTGACCCAGCGGGCCACGAACTGGGTGTCGTAGAGCTGCTCCTTGAGCACCTGGTGGATGAAGGCCAGGTTCAGGGCGTACTCGGTGTTGGGCGGAATCTGCCAGAAGCGGGTGGCCTTGCTGGCGGTGGTGGTGGCGCGCACGTCGATGTAGGTGCACTTGGCGCCCTTGTCCAGGGCGTCCATGAACTCCTTGGCTTCCTTGACCTGCAAGGACTCCAGGAGGTTGCGGCCGATGAGCACGATGTGGCGGCAGTTCTTTATGTCGTAGTTGAAGCCCTTGCGCCCCCAGCCGAAGACGCTGCGGCAGGCGTGGTGCACATTGCGGGCGCAGGTGCAGTCGTGGTTGAAGTAGTTGGGGGAGCCCAGGGCCTTCAGGAAGCTCTTGGTCAGATCGGGGAAGGGACCGCCGCGGTCGGACAGCGCCACGGCCTTGCCGCCCATTTCGTCCATGACTTCCTTGAGCCCCTTGGCCACGTAGTCCAGGGCCTCGTCCCAACTGGCGCGGCGCCACTGGCCGGAGCCCCGGGGGCCGGAGCGGATCAGGGGCTGCTGGGGACGCTGGTCGTCGTATTCAAAAGCCAGGCCCGCCGCTCCCTTGGCGCACAGGCTGGTGCCCATGGCCTTGTCCTTGGAGTTGCCCTGGATCCACACCGCGCGGCCGTTTTCCACCTCCACCTCGATGGGGCAGCGCACCGCGCACATACCGCAGAGGCTGTTGACCGTGCGCCGTCCGCTCTGCTCCACGCCCAATGCGTTGGGCGCCTTGTCGGCTGGCATAGCTTCCTGCTCCTTGCATGTTGATAAGGGTATCCGGCCGGGGTCCAATCCCCACGGGGCGCCGGCCGGGCACTGGGGGCGCCTGAACGGCATCCACCCCAAACTTCACAAATATATACTTCAAAAAACCACACCGTCCAGAGGACACTTGTGCAAAAGTGCGGGGTCCCCGCCGCGGTTGCCCCCGGGCCGGGGCCGCCCACGCAAATGGTTGACGCCCACCGGGGCCGATGGTACATATGGCCAGGCTTCGGCAAGGCTTGCGCCGGGC
>JAKAGJ010000463.1 GCA_021815655.1 Deltaproteobacteria bacterium
CTGATCTGCACCAGGGTTTGCACGCCGTCCATCTCCGGCATTTTCTGATCCAGGATCACCACGTCGCTTTCCTGCTGATCGAGCATCTCCAGGGCCTGGGCCCCGCTGGAGGCTATTCGCACCGCCAGTCCGCGCCGGTTCAAGCGTTTGCTCATGGCCTCCAGGAAACCCTGCTCGTCGTCAACCATCAGCACGTTGATGGGGTCCATGGCCTTTCTCCTTTGGCGGCCCTTCAGGCCGCCTGGCGCAGGGTGCCGAACCGGCTTTCGGCCGGCGGCCGGGCCGGCAGGTGGGCCAGGAAGGCAGCTCCCCGCTGGGGGACGCTTTTCACCTCCAGGCGCCCGCCCAACTTGTGCACGATGCCGTAGCAGATGGACAGTCCCAGGCCCGTGCCCTTGCCCACCGGCTTGGTGGTGAAGAAGGGATCGAAGATGCGCGCCAGCACCGCCTCGGGTATGCCCGGCCCCGTGTCCGCCACCTCCAGGAGCACCCCGCCCTTGCCCTCCCGGCGGGTGCGGATGTAGAGCTTGCCGCCTTGGGGCTCCATGGCGTCCAGGGCGTTGTTCACCAGGTTCATCAGCACCTGCTGCAACTCCGGCGGCGAGGCCTGGATGCTGGGCAGCCCGGGGTCCAGTTCCAGCGCCAAGGTCACGTTGGCCAAACGGGCCGGCCGTTCCACCAGGCCGGCCACGTCCCGGGCCAGGTCGTTTAATTGGGTGGGCTGCAAGGGGGAGTGGGTGCTGCGCGCGAAACCCAACAGCTTGACGGTGATATCCTTGCAGCGCCGCCCATGGGTTTGTATCTGTTGCAAGGCCCGCTGGTACTGGGCCTGATGGCTGCTGCGGGCCAATAGCTCGGCGTCGCCCTGCATCAGGTCCTGTATCCAGCCGGCCTCCTCCACCATGATGGCCAGGGGGTTGTTGATCTCGTGGGCCACGCCGGCGGCCAACTCGCCCAGGGAGGCCAGCTTGCCGGCCTGGATGATCTGCTGGTTCAAAAGCTCCTTGTCCCGGTCGGCCTGGGCGATGCGCCCCACCAGGCCCCGGGTGAGCAGGGCCGTGGTCAGCGCCAGCACCGCCAGGGCGGCCAGGCTGATGACCAGCGCCAGGCCCCGGGTCTGGTACAGGGGCCGGAAGGCGTCGGAGGCGTCCTGCTGATACACCAGGAGCCAGCCGCCGTCCTTGAGCCAGGTCTGGGCCAGCACCACCTCCTTGCCCTCGGCGGCGGTGGTCTCCCGCACGGCCACGCCCGCGAAGGGCTCGGGCAGGCTCAGCCCCGAGGCCGAGAGCAGTTGCCGCCCGCCGCGGCCTTGGGTCTGGTAGCGCCCCTGGCGGTTGACGATGAAGGCCTCGCCGGTTTGCCCCAAGCGCACTCCCTCCACCAGGGAGGCGAAGCGGGAGCTGTCGATGGTGGCCCTGAGCAGGTAGTCCCGCCCGGCGCCGGCAAGCTTGACCGCCACGATGAAGTGGGGCGCCTGGCGCAGGCCCAGGAAGACGTCGCTTATGTAGGCGCCCCGGGCCAGGGCCTCCTTGAACCAGGGGGCCTCGGCGTAGTCGGCCCTTTCCAGGCCATAGCCGCCGGCGTAGGCCACCTGGCGCCCCTGGCCGTCGATGAGCCCCAGGTCCGCGAAGGCCCCATGGGCCTGGCGCAGGGACTCCAGGACGCTCTCCAGGCGGCCGGGCCCGGCCAGGTCCGCCACCCCCAGGAGCGATCCCACGGCCCGCAGGTTGGCCAGGCGCTCGGCCAGATAGTCGTCGATGTCGCGCTTGTGGCTCTCCACCACCAGTTGCAGGGCCGATAGCACCTGTCCCTGGATGGAGTTGTTGTAGGAGGAGTAGAACAGGCTGAAGGTCAAGGCGTAGGGAATGAAGGCCACCACCACGATGGCCAGCGCTATCCGGCGCGCCAACTGGCGGTAATAGGGGGTCATGGCCTGTTGTTTGCCGATCACGTGCCCTGACATCTCTCTCCGGGGACGGTGGCTCAGGCCACCTCGCTCTGCTCCAGGCGGCCGCGCAGCAGGCTCCGCAGCCTCTCCAGGGCCTCGGGCACCCTGGCCTTGCACAAGAAGCCGTCCGCGCCGGCCCCCTTGGCCAGCCGCTCATAGCCTGGGCCCTCCTCCAGGTCCATCAGCACCACGTAGAGGCCGGCCAGGGACTTGCGCAGGCGCCCCAGGGTGCCGGGGGCCAGGCGGGCGGCGCTGTGGGTGTCCAGCAGGATCAGGTGGGGACGCAGACTTAAGCTCTCGGCGGCCAGGTCCTGCTCGTTGCTGCAAAAGCCAACGCTTTCAAAGCCTTCGGTGCGGTCCAGCAAGCGGCCCAGCCAATGGCGCAAATCCTCGTCCTGGTCCATGACCAGAACTCGCACCTTGGAACTGGCGGCAGGCATACAATCCCCCGAAGCTGGATACCCATTATTACGAGGCCAGTCTAGCCCAGAAGCCCCGCCTTCCAAATAGAGGGCGTCCCTCATTCAGAAAGGAAAATCGCCTCAAAGTGCCGATGGGGTATAGAACCTAGCAGCCGCGCCCGCCGGGAGATTTCGGCCGGTTTCAGGAATTTACAACCTGCCGTTGCCGGTCTGGGTCGCGGGGAGCCCAGGTCTGAAGGTTGTCCTGGGGGCCAAATAGTGGCATGATCCGGGTGAATCAACCGCGGCCTGGCCGCGCGTCTCCTAAGGAGCCCCCTTGGACCGCCAAAAACTGGAGCAGAGCCTTTCCTGGCGCCGGCTGGCCTACATGGGCTTCGCGGCCCTGGTGATCCTGATTGTCCTGGTGGGAGGCTACAGCCTGGCCGTATTCCGGGCCCTGCGCGACCAGGGCCAGCAGGAGAACCTGGCCGCCGACCTGGTCCAGGTCGGCATCGGCACCCAGTTCATCTACGACCACATGGATTCCCTGCTGGACCGGCTCAAGGACCTCACCGGCCGCAACGTCTTCCGCCAGGCCCTGCGTCATCCAGATATGGCCGAGTTGACCGCCCTTATCCAGCCGCTGGCCGAATCGACCCAGGAAGTGGAGTCGGTCTTTTTGACCGATGCCCAGGGCCGGACGCTGCTGAGCCTGCCGCCCCTGCCCGCCCAGGCCGCGCCCCATCCCGGCCTGCCCCTGGACTCCGCCCAGAAGGCGGCGCCGCGGCCCTGGGTTTCACCGGTCCATCCGGGGCTCAAGCCCCCCCACCAGCCGGTGGTCACCTTAAGCGTGCCCATCCTGGACCCCCAGGGCCAGCTCACGGGCTACCTGGGCCTGTCCCAGCGGGCGGAGTACTGGGAGCGCTTCTTCCAGCGCATCTCCTCGCGCCCGGGGCGCACCTACCACCTTTTCGACCAGCGCGGCCGCCTGGTGGCCCAGGCGGTGCGCCA
>JAKAGJ010000464.1 GCA_021815655.1 Deltaproteobacteria bacterium
GATGGGCAGAGTGACCTTCTCGCGCATGTGGGCCACCACCTCGTCGCCCAAGAGGATCACCGGGGTGCGCAGGCGCTCGGCCCAGTTGAAGGCCAACACCGTCAGCTCGAAGCACTGGCTCACCGTGGCCGGGCATAGCACGATGGCCGGGTGGTCGCCGGATGGTGCCCCAGCGGGCCTGCTGCACGTCGCCCTGGGCCACATTGGTGGGCAGGCCCGTGGAGGGGCCGCCGCGCATGATGTTGACCAGCACCAGGGGCACCTCGGCGATGGCCGCGTAGCCCAGGTTCTCCTGCATCAGGGAAAAGCCCGGGCCGCTGGTGGCGGTCATGGCCTTGCGACCGGCCAGGCTGGCGCCGATGCAGGCCCCGATGGAGGCGATCTCGTCCTCCATCTGGATGAAGGGATGCCCCTTGACCGGCAGCTCGCGGCTCATGATCTCGGTGATCTCGCTGGCCGGGGTGATGGGGTAGCCGGCGAAGAAATTGCAGCCCGCAGCCAAGGCCCCCAGGGCGATGGCCTCGTTGCCCTGAAGCAGGCGGGGGCGCGGCTTAGCCATGGCCGTTCTCCTGCCCCCCCGGGGCCGGGGCCAGGCGCTCGGGGCTGGTGGTGGGCGCCACCCGCGAACCCTTGGGCGCGCCCGCCGCCGCGGCGGGGGCCGGGGCCTCGCCCACGCTCAAGGCGAAGTCGGGGCAGAGCATCTCGCACAGGCCGCAGGTGGTGCAGCGGTCCGGGTCGGCCAGCACCGGATAGCCCCATTCATCCTTGGCCAAGGCCTGGCGCGGGCAGAAGGCCACGCAGTTGCCGCAGCGCTTGCACCAGGCCGAGTAGAAGCTCACCTTGTCGGCGGCGGGTGGTTTGTCGGGCGTGGGGGACGCCTTGGCGCTCACGGCTTGCTCTCCTGCCATGGTGGGTGGGGGGCCGGAGCGCTGCTGCGCCCGGCGGGCATCGTCATGATGCCTAGTTTAGCACAGCACCCGGGGGCGCTGGCCAGGGCTTGGCTGGCCGGTGGCCTGAGCTGCTTTCAACGACAGCCCACGGTGGCCGTTGGCCCAGCGGCCCTGGTGGGAACAAAGCAGCCCACCAGGCCGCTGAGCAGGGGCAAAAAGGCCACGATCTGGAGCACCGAGGCCACGCCCCAGCGATCGGCCACGGACCCCAGCACCGTGGCGCCGATGCCGCCGGTGCCGATGGCGAACCCCACCATCAGGCCCGAGGCCATGCCGGCGCGGTCGGGCAGTATCTGCTGGGCCATGACCATGACCACCGACCAGGTGGAGACCAGGAAGGCCCCGTCCAGGGCCATGGCCAGGTACATCCAGGGGCCGTGGGCATGGAGAAACCACAGGGTCAGCGGCGTGGTCAGGGCCACGGTCACCACGAAGAAGCGCTTGGGGCCGACCTTCTCGGCCAGGGGCGCGCCCAGGGCGGTGCCGGCCACTCCGGCCAACAAAAAGGTGGTCAACAGCCGCCAGGTGTCCACCTCCTGGCCGCCCAGCACACTGACATAGTAAAAGGGCACGAAGGAGGTGATGCCGCTGTACACCCAGGAGCGCAGGATCACGGCGGCCAGAAGGATGCTCAAGGGACCCAGGCGTCCAGCCAGGGGCTGGGGCGGCCCCTGGGCCTGGACCGCATCCAGGGCGCGCGAGGCCTGGAGCCGGGGCCAGGACCATAGCAGCAGCCCGGCCATCAACAGCCCCGGCAGGGCGAAAAAGGCCGTGCCGCCCAGGCCCAGCCAGGAGCAATACAGGCCCACCATCAACGGGCCCACGACCATGCCCAGGTTGCCGCCCACCATGAACCAGGAGACGCCCACCACCTTGCGCGTGGTGGCCGAGCCCAGCACGGCCTTGAAGGCCTCGGGGTGGAAGCTGGCCACCCCCAGGCCGCTGACCACCACCAGGGCCAACACCGCGGCATAGCCCGGAACCAGCCCCACCAGGGCGAACCCCAGGCCGGAGACGGCCAGCCCGGCGGGCAAGAGCCAGCGCAGGCGCCAGCGGTCGCTGAAATGACCGAACAGGGGCTGGATCACCGAGGAGGTGAGGTTCATGGTCATGACGATGGCCCCGGCCTGGGCATAGCTCAGGCCCTGGGCCTGCTTGAGCAGGGGCAAAAGGGCCGGCAAGGCGCCCTGGGGGGTGTCCACCACCAGGTGCCCCGCTATCAATAGCAGCAGGGATTTCAGGTCCATGGGGCCTCGCTGGGGGCCAGGGGAATAATCGCGAAGGATACCCTGGGGCGCAAGCGGCGGCAAGACGGCGGAGCAGAGAGCCTATGAGCGGCCCATGGCCCGCCAGTCCTGGCGCACCAACTGAAAAATGCGTTCACTCTGCTGGCCATAGACCTTTATCCCCTGCCAATCAGGCTGGCCAGCCGTCTTTTGCATTAGTAAACCATCCTGGTCGAACCAGCGGGGCAGCACCCCGCCCAGGAAGAATCCCCGCACCCGCAAAATTTCCACCGCCGCGGCGGCCAGGGGCGAGGCCAGCGGCAGCCAGGCCTGGATCACCTCCACGTCCTGAGCCCGCAAGCCGGACAGAAGCTCATCCAGGCGCGGCTCCAAGTCGGCGCCGATTTCCGGCACGGCCACCCGGGCCACCTGGGCAAAGTCGAAGACCTGGCTGTTGATGACCGTGCGGCCGTGGAGACCGGCGGCGGAATCGCCCTCCATGAAGTCGCGCCGCAGGTCAGTGCCCGCATAGATATCACCCAGGGCCTGGGCGTATCGCGGCGGCAGATACACGGCATGAAAACCGGGCTCATAACCCTTGAAGCTCATCAAGGCCGCCACCCGGCCCGTGGCGCTCTTTTCCTGGGAGTAGGCGGCGGCGGGCATCAGGTCCACTTCCAGGGCCGTGGCCACATAGCCCAGCGCATCCCGCGCCTTTTGCTGATAGATGTGGTTGCATACCGGCTCACCGAAGGTCATGGGCACGTTTTTCAGGGGGATAACCTCATCCATGAGGTAACGGTTCATGTCCTTGCTGAGGCCTCGGTTGCGGTAAGCCAGGGCCACCAGGCCAGCCCCCATCTCCAATACGCCCTTAAACGGCGCGGAAACGAACATATTCTCCACGCCCACCACCTCGCCGCGGGGGGTGCGCGCCACCACCTGGATGATGTCGCCCCGCTCCACGGCGGCGCTGAGCTGGTCCGGTTGGTAGTAGACCCTTACCGGATAGCCTTGGCCATAGACCGCCCGGAACAAGGCGGCCACGCCCGGGGCGTCCTGGGGCCGGAACAGGCCGATCTCCACCTCTTGTCCGGGCTCTATCTCCGGCCGCGTCCGCTCCTGATCCACATCGCGCTCTTTCTGGCCTACCGGTCGCCTTGACCGTCCCGCCAGTCCTGGT
>JAKAGJ010000465.1 GCA_021815655.1 Deltaproteobacteria bacterium
GGCCCTGATCCTGCGCCGCCGGGCCGGTGAGCCCCTGGCCTACATCCTGGGCCGCCGCGAGTTCTATGGCCTGGACCTGGCCGTGGGCCCCGGGGTGTTGGTGCCGCGCCCGGAGACCGAGCACCTAGTGGAGGAGGCCCTCAGGCGCTTGCGGGACCAGGAAAGTCCCCGCCTGCTGGATTTGTGCACCGGCTCTGGCGCCGTGGCCCTGGCCTGTTTGCACGAGCGCCCGGGGCTAACGGCCGTGGGCGTGGACATATCGCCCGAGGCCCTGGACTTCGCCCGCCAAAATGCGGCAAGATTGGGCCTGGCCGAGCGGGTGAAGTGGCTGCTGGGCGATCTGTGGGAGCCCCTGGCCGCCGCCGGCGGTTTCTTCGAGGTAATCACCGCCAACCCGCCCTATGTGCGCCAGGACGAGTGGGAGGGCCTGCCCGCCGAGGTCAGGGGCTTCGAGCCTCGTCAGGCCCTGGTCTCCGGGCCGGAGGGCCTGGACCTCATCGGCCAGATAGTTCAGGGCGCGCGGGCCTTCCTGCGCGCCGGAGGCTGGCTGTTCGTGGAGATGGGCGCCGGCCAGGCCCCGGCCGCCCAAGCCCTCGCCAGGGGCGTGGGCATCTATGAGTACGTCGGCACGGTCAAGGACCTGGCCGGCATCGAACGCGTGCTCTGCTGCCAGCGCGGAGATTATGGCTAGGCCGCCAGAGGCGCCATGAACAAAATGGTGCCATTGCCAGTAGCATCCCAGCCAGGGATGCGACGCGGCAGTCCACCATGGTTGGATTTTATCGCCAGCCACGCGAGCTGGCCAAGTGGAGAAGAAGTAGGGTGGATTGCTTGGCTGACGCCGGCAATGACACCTCTTGCAGCATGGTTGGCTGAATCACGAGCACCGGCTTCGCATAGGGCCCCATCACCGGGCCGAGGCCAGGTGGGAGCAACTTAACGTCGCCCCCTTGGGCGGCGACACGAGGTATGGGCATGGACAGGCTAGTCATAGAGGGTGGGCATCCCCTGGTGGGACGGGTGCGGGTCAGCGGCTCCAAGAACGCCACCCTGCCCTTGATGTGCGCCACCCTGCTGGGCAGCGGGCGCAGCCATCTGAAGAACGTCCCCGACCTGCGCGACGTGCGCACCATGGCCAAGCTCCTGGGCGTTTTGGGGGCCAAGGTGGAGGGCAAGGGCGACGAGCTCTTTATCGACACCGTGGGCGCCCAGGGCGTGGAGGCCCCCTACGACCTGGTCAAGACCATGCGCGCCTCGGTGGTCTGCCTGGGTCCGCTGGTGGCCCGGCGCGGCCAGGCCAAGGTGTCGCTGCCCGGCGGCTGCGCCATCGGCGAGCGGCCCATCGACCAGCACCTCAAGGGCTTAAGCGCCATGGGCGCCAAGATCGAGCTGGAGGGCGGCTACGTGCTGGCCAGCGCCAAGCGCCTCAGGGGCGCCGACATCACCATGGACCTGGTGACCGTCACCGGCACCGAGAACCTGATGATGGCCGCCTGCCTGGCCAAGGGCACCACCGTCCTGCGCAACGCCGCCCGCGAGCCCGAGGTCATGGACCTGGCCCGGGCCTTGAACGCCGCCGGCGCCCGCATCAGCGGCGTGGGCACCGCCACCATCGTCATCGAGGGCGTGGACGACCTGGGTCCCCTGGACCACGCCGTGATGCCCGACCGCATCGAGGCCGGCACCTACATGGTGGCCGCCGGCATCACCCGCGGCGAGCTGACCATCGCCGAGGCCCCCCTGGAGCACCTCACCGCCGTGGTGGGCAAGCTCAAGGAAGCCGGCCTGCGCTTCCAGCAGACCCCCAAGGGCCTGGTGGTCAGCGCCCGGCGGGCGCCCAAGCCGGTACATGTCATCACCGGCCCCTACCCGGGCTTCCCCACCGACATGCAGGCCCAGATCATGGCCCTGATGGCGCTGTCCACCGGCAGCTCGGTGATCCAGGAGACCATCTTCGAGAACCGCCTGATGCACACCAGCGAACTCAGACGCCTGGGCGCCAGCATCGATGTCACCGGCTCCACCGCCTTGGTCAAGGGCGCGCGCAAGCTCACCGGCGCGCCGGTGATGGCCACCGACCTGCGCGCCAGCGCCTGCCTGGTGCTGGCCGGCCTGGCCGCCGAGGGCACCACCTACATCAGCCGCGTCTACCACCTGGACCGGGGCTACGAGCGCATCGACCAGAAACTCATCGCCGCCGGGGCCTCCATCCGCCGCGAGCCCGAGCCGCCCGCCACCAAGGGCTAGTGGCCGAGCGCGACGGCCTGGGGTAGGCTTGTGGAAAAATATCAGGAGGCTGCCATGCCCCCCCTCGCCCGCCTCGGCGCCCTGCTGGCCATCCTGCTGGCCCTGGTCATGGCTTGGCCCGCCGCGGCCCTGGCCCTGGGCCAGCCTTTGCCCCCCAGCCCCGCCGAGCGCCAGGCCCTGGAGCGCGTCCGGGGCAAGCTCTCCGGCGAGATCGTCTTCGCCTCCCGCCGCGACGGCAAGTGGCGGCTCTACGCCGTGGCCGCCGACGGCGGCGGCCTCAGGCGCCTGTCCACCCTGCCGGCCAACGAGCGGCGTCCCTATTTTTGCCTGAAGGGCAGCCAGCTCTTCTTTCAGTCCGACCGGGGTGGCCTGGTGCAGGTCTGGCGGGCCAATCCCGACCTGAGCCAGGCCAGGCTGGTCTCGCCGGCGGGGCGGGCCGAATGGCTGCACGGGGTGAGCGAGGACGGCAAAAGGCTCCTGGTGCGCACCGGCGACCAGCCCGGCGACTACCTGCTGCGTTTCCTGGACTCGGGCCGCGAGGTGCGGGTGGATTTCCCCGGCTGGGGGGCGCGGGCTGGCTGGGTGGACGCGGTGCTGGCCCCCGACGGCCGGCGTCTGGGGGTGCTCTTTCAGCCCCAGGGCGGCGGGCAGGCCGAGAGCGGGGTCTACGCCATGGAGGTGGACGACCAGGGGCGCCTGCGCGCCTCCCGCCCAGTCTCCGACGGCTGCATGGTGGGCTGGCGGCCCGACTCCCAGGCCTTTCTCACCGCCCGGCGCACGCCGGCGGGCACCAGCCTGTGGCTGGCCCAGCCCGACGGCCACAAGGAGCGCTTAAGCGAGGGGCGCCAATGGGAGTACTGGCCGGCCTTTTCGCCGGACGGCCAATACATCGTCTACGGGGCCAGCCCCAGCGACCAGCATGACAGCGACACCGGCAACTACGAGATATATATCCGGCGGGTGGACGGCGGCGAGCCGCTGCGGCTCACCTTTCACAGCGCCCCGGACGTGGAGCCGGCCTGGGGCGCCCGCGCCGGCGCGCCGGCGGCGGCCCAGGCGGCGGGGGCCGAGCTGATCTACG
>JAKAGJ010000466.1 GCA_021815655.1 Deltaproteobacteria bacterium
CCAGGTGGCCGTGGCCAGCTTCCGGCCGGGGGATGAGTCCCGCCGCCCGCCGGCCGAGAGCCGGGCCGCCCAACTCCTGCGCCTGCTGGAGCGCGAAGGCCCCCAGCCCCTGCCGGTCTTGCGCCAGCGCTTCGGCCAGGCCGCGCCCCTGGTGCGCAGGCTGGAGGCCTTGGGCTGGCTGGCCATCAGCCACAAGCCCCTGGTCAAGGACCTCTTGGGGCAGCCCCTGTGGCCCGAGCCCCGGCCGGCCCAATTCACCCGGGACCAGGAGGCGGCCCTGGCGGCCATTGTCCCGGCCGTGGCCCAAAAACGCTTCGAGCCCTTCCTGCTCTACGGCGTCACCGGCTCGGGCAAGACCGAGGTCTATCTGGCCGCCTGCCAGGCCGCTTGCCAGGCCGGGCGCCAGGCCCTGATCCTCACCCCGGAGATCGGCCTGTGCCTGCGCCTGGAGGGGCTCCTCAGGGACCGCCTGGGGCCGGAGGCGGTGGGGGTGCTGCACTCGGGGCTGTCGCCGGCGGCCCGGCGGGGCCAATGGCGGGCCATCAGCCAGGGCCTTTGCCGGGTGGTGGTGGGGGCGCGCTCGGCGGTCTTCGCCCCCTTGAGCGACCCGGGGGTGATCTGCGTGGACGAGGAGCAGGACGAGGCCTACAAGCAGGAGGACCGCCTGCGCTATCACGGCCGCGACCTGGCCCTCTTGCGCGGCCAGGAGCAGTCCTGCCCGGTGGTGCTGGGCAGCGCCACGCCGGCGGTGACCACCTACCACCGCGCCCAGTGCGGCGAGATAAGGCTGCTGGCCATGCCCCAGCGGGTGCGCCAGGTGGCCTTGCCGCGCATGGAGGTGGTGGACCTGCGCTCGGCCGGCCCCCTGGAGGGCGGGTTCCTGAGCCGGCGCCTCAGGCAGGCCCTGGGGGCCACCATTGCCGCCGGCAACCAGGCCATGCTCTTTCTCAATCGCCGCGGCTTCGCCCCGGCGCTCATTTGCGGCGCTTGCGGCCAGAAACTGGGCTGCCCGGCCTGCTCCCTGTCGCTGACCCTGCACCAGGCCAGGGCGCGGCTGGTGTGCCACACCTGCGGCTTCGAGCGCCCCCTGCCCACGGTCTGCCCCAGTTGCGGCCAGCCGGCCGAGGCGTTGAAGCCCCTGGGCCTGGGCACCGAGGCCGTGGCCGCCAAACTGACGGAGCTGGAGCCGGACTGGCGCATCGCCCGCCTGGACCGCGACACCGCCGCCACCCCGGCGGGGCTGCGCCACATTCTCAAGCAGGTGGCGGAGCTGAAGGTGGATGTGCTGGTGGGCACCCAGATGCTGGCCAAGGGGCACCACTTCCCGCGTATCGGCCTGGTGGGGGTGCTCCTGGCCGACCAGGCCCTGGTCACGCCCGACTATCGCGCCAGCGAGCGGGCCTACACCCTGGTGACCCAGGTGGCGGGGCGGGCCGGCCGCGAGGGCGGGCCGGGGCTGGTGATCGTGCAGACCTACGACCCCCACCACCACGCCCTGGCGGCGGCCCTGGCCTCGGCCCCCCGGGACTTCTACGCCACCGAGCTGGCCGAGCGTGAGGTCCTGGGCTATCCGCCCTTCCGGCGGCTCTTGAGCCTGCGCCTGGAAGGGGCGGACCAGGCGGCGGTGGAGCGGGCGGCCGGCCAGGTGGCCCGGCACCTGGAGCAGGCCCGGCGCCAGCTAAGGCCCCAGGCCCAGCTTTTGGGTCCGGCGCCGGCCCCGGTGGCCCGGGCCGCCGGCCGCTGGCGCTATCTGCTGCTGCTCAAGACCCCCGAGGCCACCAGCGGCGCGGCCATCCTGCGCCTGGGGCTGCACCAGGCCGGGGCCTTGCCCGCCGGGGTGCGCCTGGTGGTGGACGTGGACCCCTTGAGCCTGAGCTGAGATCAGCCCGCCTAATCTCCGGCGTCCTGGCGGCGCCAGCCCCCCGGAGGTAGCCGGCCACCGCCGGGCGACACGGCCAGGGATGGCTTGGCCTTTGCCTTGTCTTGGATTATAGTTATATCTTTGTCCTGGCCGGCGGGTCGCCTGGCGCGGCCATTGCCCAGCCACCGCCGATGAAAAAGCCTCTGCGTGCCCGGAGAAGACCGTGCCCTATCAGCCCAGTATCGACGTTTTGTTCATGACCAGCCCCAACAACATGCAGGCCGTGCTGGGCCGTGGCAAAAACCTGGTGCACGGCTCGGCGCCCCTGGGGGTGCTGGCCATGGCGGCGGTGGTGGAGCGAGAGGGCTACAGCGTACAGTTCCTGGACGCCTTTGCCCTGGGACTGGGGGTGCCCCAGGCCTTGGAGGAGATCCGGCGGCGGCGGCCGCTCCTGGTGGGCATCTCCTGCCTGACCGCCGACGCGGTGATGACCGTGGAGCTGTGCCAGGCCTTGCGCCGGGACTGCCCGGAGATCAGAATCATCCTGGGCAACACCCACGCCCGCATCTTTGCCGATTATTTTGTGGAGCAGGGGCTGGCCGACTTCGTGTGCACCGGCGAGGGGGAGTACACGGTCAGCGAGTTGTTGGACAAGCTCAAGCATGGCGGCGACCTGGCCGATGTGCGGGGCATCGTTTGGTCGCCCTCCACCGGCAAGGCCCTGCGCAATCCCGACCGGCCCTTGATCGAGGACCTGGACTCCCTGCCCATGCCGGCCCGCCACCTGGCGCCCATGGATATCTACCGGGCGCCCTTCTATTTCCATTATGGCAAGAAGGCCGAGGGGCTGATGACCTCCCGGGGCTGCCCCAACCAGTGCGCCTTTTGCTGCGTGCACGGAGGGCGCAAGCCACGCTACCGCAACGCGACCCTGATGGTGCAGGAGATGGACATCCTCGCCAAGCAATATGGCAGCGATTTCTTGGGGTTTCAGGACTCGCTCTTCATGGGCAACAAACGGCGCGTCTTTGAATTCAGCGACCTGCTCCGAGGGCGCGGCCACAAGGTGCCCTGGAGCTGCGAGGGACACGTCAACTTCGTGGACCCCAAGCTCCTTGCGGCCATGCGCGCCGCCGGCTGCCAGGTCATCTGCTTCGGCATCGAGTCGGGGGTGCAGCGCCTTCTGGAGCGGGTGAACAAGAAGCAGAAGCTGGAACGCATCGAGGAGGCCGTGCGCCTGACCAAGGAGGCTGGCATCAAGGTCTTCGGCCTTTTCATGCTGGGCCTGCCCGGCGAAACGGCCGCCGACAGCGCCACCACTATTCGTTTCGCCAGGCGTCTTGGCCTGGATTTCGCCCAGTTTTCCATATTCTCCCCCTATCCCGGCAGCCAGCTTTTCAACGAGCTGGTGGCCGAGGGCAGGATCGACCCCATGGCCTGGGACCAGTTCTCCGCCTACCCCG
>JAKAGJ010000004.1 GCA_021815655.1 Deltaproteobacteria bacterium
CTTCATGGTCAGGAAGTTGAGGCGCTTCATGGCCTGATAGCGCGACTTCTCATCGGGAGCCTGGGCCAGCATCTCCTCCGCCCGCACGATCTCGTTGCGCACATCCAGCTCCGGAGGAGTGAAGCCGGCGTTTTTCAGCACCTTGTAGGCCATGCGCAACTCAGGGTCCAGGCGCGAGTCGTCCTCCAGCTCCAGGGGCTTGCCGGCGCCGGGCAGGTTGTCCAGCTCCCCGCGCTCAATGGCGTCCTTGATGCGTTCCTCGGCCAGCTTGGTCCAGGCAAGTATGGGCATGTCGGGAACCACCTCCCACCAGGGCGCAACGCCTGCGTGATGTTAGCCCAGCTTATGGGCGATCTTCAACCCCAAAGCCTCGGCGCGGCGAGCTTTTCACAGGGGGGCCCGGCGATGCCGGTGGCCCCCCGCCCGGCCCCGCACCCTGACCCTCTCCCCCGGCGGGGCAGGGGGGCGAGAGAGGCCGGCGGGCACCGGGCCGAGTCCCCCGCCATTGCTTGGCCGCCCCAACGGGCTTGGCCATGACACTTTAATCTTTGCGCCACAACCCGGCAACGGGATCCGCCGGCCCGGGTTGACGTCCAACGCCTACCGGCCCGCACATGCCCCGCGGCGGGCACGCCGCCTAGCCGCCCAGGCGGGACATGTGGCAGCCGGAGTGGTGTTCGCCCTGGGGGTCCTGGTGGTGCTGGCGGGGCTTGTTGGCGGCGGCCTGCCGGAGGGCCTGGGCCAGATCACGGTCGCTGGCCCCGCCGCGCAGCAGGGCCTTGAGGTCCAGGGTCTGATCGGAGAACAGGCAGGGCACCAGGAGCCCCTCGGCCGAGAGACGCAGGCGGTTGCAGGTGGCGCAGAAATGGCTGGACAGGGCGCTGATGACTCCCAGCTCGCCGGCGGCGCCGGCCAGGCGGTAGCGCTGGGCCGGGCCGTCGCCGGGGCGGACTGGCAAGGTCTCCAGGCGACCCAGGCCCTTGAGCGCGGCCAGCACCTGCTCGGCGGCCAAAAAGCGCTGGGGCAAAAACCCGGTGTGGCGCCCCACGGGCATGTACTCGATGAAGCGCACCGCCAAGGGGCGCTCCAGGGTGAGCCGGCCGAAGTCGGCCAGCTCGTCTTCGTTGACCCCGGCCAGGAGCACCACGTTGATCTTGACCGTGAGCCGTCCGCTGGCCAGGGCCGCCTCTATGCCCCGCCAGACCTGGGCGAAGGCGCGCTCTCCCTCGGCGGGCTCCAGGCCGGTTATGGCCCCGTAGCGCTGAGGGTTCAGGGTGTCCAGGCTGACGTTGACCGTGGAGACGCCGTGGGCCAGGAGCATGGGCAGGTTCAGGGCCAGCAGGCGGCCGTTGGTGGTCAGACGCAGGTCCGGACGGGGGGCCAAGGCGTCCAGCTTGGCCAGCAGGCTGCCCAAGTCCCGGCGCAGCAGGGGCTCGCCGCCGGTCAGGCGTATCTTGTCCACCCCCAGGCTGACGGCCACCGCCGCCACCCGGGCCAGCTCCTCCAAGGTGAGTATCTGGTCGTGGGGCAGCTTGGGCAGGCCTTCCCGGGGCATGCAGTAGGTGCAGCGCAGGTTGCAGCGGTCGGTGACCGACAGGCGCAGGTAGTGCAGGCGGCGGCCGAAGCCATCGATGAGCCCCGGGGGGCGGAGGTCGTATGGAGTGGTGTCTACCATTGTCCTTGGAGTTTAGCGGGGGCCGGCCGGGGCGTCAAACCGCGGCCTGGCCCAGGGCCGGAGAGGCGGCAGAGGGCGCGCCCTGGATCTCGAGTTGCTCCACCAGTTGGCGCAACTGGCGGTACTCGCCCAACACCTCGCGCTCGTAGGCGCTCTTGGCCCCGCCAGTCTGGGCCAGGCGTTGCAGGTCCCTTTCCGTGAGCTGCTTGCGGCAAATGCGCAGCAACTTGCGCAGGGAGCGGGGGTGCTGGCGGGCCAGGTCCTGGCCTTCCTGCTCCAGGACGTGCACCAGGATGGTGAGCACATGCACCAGCTTGAGCTTGCGCCCCGAGGCGTCGGCCCGGTTCTGCACCAGCTTTTCCAACAGCCGCAGGCGGTGGGACATGCGCAGGTCGGCCAGGGCCTTGACCACCTCCTGGCGCAGGTCCTGGTTTCTGGCCATTTCGTCTTCCTGGGAGGGATCGTCCAAGAAGGACGCCAGGATGCGGGTGACGCGCTCGAAGTGGTCGGGCGAGTACTCGGCCACTATGGGGCGGTGCTTGAGGAGCCAGGCCGCCAGGCACTTCAAGCGGCTCTTGGTGTCGCCGCTGCCCTCCACGCGCTCGCGCCCCCGGTAGACGATGGTGCCGTGGAACTCGCCGCGCACGATGTCGTTGAGCATCAAGAGGCGGTCGTGACCCAGGCCCAGCACGTCCAGTTCCAGGGTGCGCCCGCTCTGGGGATGCACCACCTCCTGGCGCAGCACGCTCAAGGCGCGGTCCTCCAGCACGTTGTCGGGGTGGTAGGCGTGCTGGCTGTAATGTACGCGCAGGATCACGGTCCTGCGCGCCGGGTCCACGAAAAAGCCCTGCTCGGCCAGCAGGCGCTCGGCCTCCTTGCGATCGCACATGGCCGCCACCAGGGCCACCTTCTCCACCCGGGGCAGCCCGTGGCGGGCGCCCAGGCTGGTGAGGGTGGTGATGGTGCGGTCGCTGTTGCCCAGCACCTTGACGGCGAAGCGCTCCCGCCGGCGCAAGAGCCGCCGGGCGAACAGGGCCGCCGAGGTGTGGCGCTCGCCACAGATGGCGAACCCCGACTGCTCCATGAGGAAGCGGTAGACAAAGAGCCGGTTGGCGGCGTAGAGCTCGTTGTCGCCCTGGTTGAACTTGCCGATCAGGCGGCCGTAGCGCTTGATCTCGCCGTCTAAGTCCGAGGGGAAGGAGGCGAAGATGCCGGCCAGGTGCATGGCCCCGGAGGGGTCGCGGGCCAGCACGTGGCCGCGGTCCATCTTGAACAGGTGGGGCAGGAGTTGATTGTAGCGGCTGAAGCGGGTCACGGTCCGGCGCCCCAGGGTCTGCTCGAAGTCGGCCAACTGGTTGCGGGGCAGGCGCTCGCGCATCAGGGCGCGGTTTTGGGCCGCCCGGGTGGGGTCGGTGGGCTGCCCCTCGGGGGCCAGCATGTCGAACTGAAAGCCCTCGTCCTGGTAGGACAGGGTGCGGTCCAGGACCACCATGCTGAAGGCCGGCAGGTGCTTGTATTCGATCAGGGGGGCGTCGAAGGCCGGGATCAGCTCGCGGGGCTCCACCAGGGGGTAGTCGGCCTGATAGGCGCCCAGCAGACCGGCCTCGATGTGCACGAAGTCCAGCACGTTCAGGACCTCGGCCAGCTCGGCCATGGGCTCCGGCGGCGGCACGGTGCACAGGTCCCACAGGGGGGTACCCTTCACCTGCACTTGGCAGAAGTGGCGCGAGGCCTGCTCCACCATGCCCTTTTTCCCTTCGGCCTGGCCTCGCCGGGGCCTCATGGCGCGGCGGCGGGTGGGGGGTGGCAATAACCTGTTGCGAAAAGGCTCCAAATCCTGGCGGGGGGCCAGGCCCGCCAGGAGGGTCCCGGCCAGACACCGCTGGCGCGCGACAGAAATCCTACTACCACGTAGCCTCAGCCGGGTCAACCAGGTAACAACGCGGGATGATTACGGCAAGCCGGCGCCAGCGCCGCGCCGGCGGCGGCCTTCAAGAGGCCGCCGAGACAACCATTTATAATAACTATATATCTATGGACTGCCTCCGGAAAGAGGCCCCAGCGCCCCAGGCCGGCCAGGGCCGAGGCCCATGGCAAGGCCGCAAAACCAGGCAACATCAGGGGCCAACCGGTGGAGGGCCAAATCGGCGGCCAGGGGTGGATAGGTGCATTTTGCGGCCATGGTTCGGTTGACAGTGGGGCGGGGCTCTGTTATTAATCTGTGCTCACGGGGCTGTAGCTCAGCTGGGAGAGCGCATGACTGGCAGTCATGAGGTCGTCGGTTCGATCCCGATCAGCTCCACCAAAGACATCAAGGGGTTAGGCGGAAGCGCCTAGCCCCTCGGTTTTTGGGGTAACCATAAGGTAAGCACCGGGCGTGATTTCGCTCCCCACTCCTCCCCGTGGCCCCATGGACTGCCATCACCGGCTCGGGCGGCTCACCACCAGCCGCCACCAGACGCCGTGCAACTCCACCGTGGCCCAGGCGCAGCGCTTGGTCAGGGCCTGGTGTCGACCCCGGGCGGGGAAGGAATACACGCCCTCGCCCCTGGGCTCGGCCAGCATGCGGCGCCCCAAGGCCAATAGCTCGGGAAAGCCCTGGTAGAGATGGTCGCTGAACAGCAGGCGGTCGACCTCATGCCGGTCCTGGTCATGGATGATGCGGCCGGCGGCGTCCATGGCCCAGGGCTCCAGGTCCCGGTGGGTGTTGGCCTGGTCCCAAGCCGCCGCCAGGACCATCTCCGGCCTGAAAAGCACGCTCACCGACCCCAGCAACTTGCCGTCAGCCGCCAGCACCGGATGCTCCAAATCCACGGCATCCAGGCCCTCCACGGTGCGCAGGACCTGGCTCATTACCGGGCGCTTGTTCCGCCAGAGGCGCCTTACCTGCTCCTGGTCGCCGATGTCGGAGCCCTCCAAATTATGATAGGCCTCGGGCTCGATGGCCACCATGCGACCCCGCAGGTCCACCGTGCAGACGTCGATGGCCTGAGGACAGGACTTGAACAGGGCGCCCAGGGCCTGGCGGGCCTGGGGGCCTGTCAGTCCACCGCCTTTGGCCAGGCGGCGGGCGGCCTGGGCCAGGTTCCTGTCCATGTGCTCCAGACCAGCCTGGGCCTGGCGGGCAAAGGCCTCGGCGGCCGGTGGGAGGTCCGGCTGCCCCGCCCCAGCCGGGCCGCAGGCCAAGGCGACCAGGCATAGGGCCACCAGCAAAATTCTGAACGCCATCCAAATCTCCAGCATGATGAAAACCGCCGGCGGCGCGGCCGCCAGCTAGGCCTGTTTCCTGCTCCGGCCCCAGGCGTCGGCGGCCTTTATCATGTCCACCACCACGGCGGGGGAGGTCTCGAAGGGCTCGTTGTGCATGCTTTCCCCAGCCGCGCAGGCCTTCTCGCCCACCCTGAGCAGGTCTTGGTCCGTAACTCCATGGAGGCCCAGGTCGGCCAGGGTGGTGGGCAGGCCCACGGATTCGCAGAAGCCATAGACCTGGTCCATGATCGTCGGCGGCTTGTCGGTCAAAAACAGGGAGGCCAGGACCCCGAAGGCCACCTTTTCGCCGTGATGGCAACCCCTGGTCTGGGCTAGGGCCGTGAATCCGTTATGCACGGAATGGGCCGAGGCCAGGCCGGCGCTCTCGAACCCTAGGCCGCTCAGCAGGGTGTTGGCCTCCACCACGTGCTCCAGGGCCGGGGTGACGGCCCGGGCCGAGCAGGAGGCCAGGGCCGCCAGGCCGTAATCCTGCAAGGTGTCCCAGCAGAGCCTGGCCAGGGCATAAGCCGTCATGGAGCCGATCTCGCCGGCAATGTTGGGCGCCCTTTTCACTCGGCAGGATTCGGCCTCGAACCAGGTGGCCAGGGCGTCGCCCATGCCGGAGGCCAGAAAGCGGGCCGGAGCCTCGGCCACCACCTGGGTATCCACGATCACCGCGTCCGGGTTGCGCGGCAGGAAGTCCGCCCGCTTAAAGGTCCCTTCCGAGGTGTAAACCAAGCAGACGGAACTGCATGGCGCGTCCGTGGAGGCTATGGTCGGGACCATGATGGCGGGAACCTGGGCCAGGTGGGCCACGGCCTTGGCCGCGTCCAGGGTCTTGCCCCCACCCATGCCGACCACCAGGTCGCTGCCCTCCTGTGCCATCAGTCTGAAAAGCCTTTGTATCTCATCATCGGAACATTCCCTGCCGAACGGCGCTACCGCCATGCGGCACTGGTCCTTGATGGTGGGCAGGACCAACGGCAGCAGGTGCTCCTGGGGGTGTGGCGAGACGATCAGCAAGGCCTTGCGGCCCAATCTAGAGCATTCGTTGCCCAGCCTGGACAATGCCCCCCGGCCCTGCACGTAGCGGCCGGGAAAGAGGGTCACGCTTATCATGGCGGCTTCCTTGACGATGAGGGTTGATACCGCGGGAGCAGGGCCGGACCCGGCGTGGACCGTGGGCCATGGCGATCCCGGCCCCTCCCTGCCCCCAGATGCAAGGGAAAGTACCATATTTGGCCAGTTGTTGTCAGATCAGGCCGCGCTGGGGCAATGAGCCTGTTCCAAACCGCCGCGCCCCCATGTTGGCTGCCTGTGCATAGAATCTGGGGATGGCCAGGGGCGCAAAAATATGGCCTTGCTAGCACCCTGTGAGGTTTGTAATAATAAATCAAAGAGTTGCTAGTAAAACTTGACCTGTGATCGATAAGTTCCGCCTGCGCTCCCGCCACCCGGCGCAACTCCTTGGCGCTTCCAGCCTTCCCTGCTCACCCTGGGGGATAAGCGCCATATTTTAGATAGTAAAGCGTCAAGGGTCCATCGGCCCCGCGTACAAACCCCATATGCAGGGAGGTGCCTTGGTGCGCGTCACTTCGCCATGGAACAAAAAAAACAAGCCCCCGCCCTCCTTTGAGCCTTTTCCGGCCCACACCGCCAAGGCCGCAGAATCCCTGGAGAAGGTGATTGACGACCTGGCCTACTTGCGGCCCGACTTCGTCTTCGTGACTTTCGAGGCCAGCGGATCAACCAAGGAGGGCTCCCATCAGCTTAAAAAAAAGCTCGCGCAGGAAAAGGGCCTGGAGGTGTGGCGGCCTACTTCGCCGGTTACGGCCTGGGGCCGGATTACATCCCCGGCGTCCTTCTGGAGGTTTTTGCCGGCCACGGACGGGAGATGGATTTGATGATCCTGGGTCTGAACATGTCAGGCAGGGGCGGGCAGAGCTGTCTCCAGGAGATGCTGGCCATGGAGCCCTTGGCCAAGGTTTTGGCGGCCAGCGGTTACCCAGCCGATGTGACGGCGGCCAAAATAGCCCGGCAAGGGGCCGCGGGTTTTCCGCGCAAGCCCTACTTCTTCAAGGAAACACAAAACAAGATTCGGGAGGTTCTGGCTTGAGGCCCGGCCATGGCCTTGCTCCCCGCCCCATCGAGCCCAAGGGGCGCGGCCTTCGCGGGGGGTTCAATCCCATAAGTCCAGCAAGTCAAACGGCATCCCCATGGCTCAGGACAAACCCCACATGATCGGCCAGTCTCTGGAGACATTATGCGGCGCCCCCATGGAGGTGGGGCGTTTTCTGCGGCTGGCCATCGCCATCGCCACCGCCCTGGCCCAGGCGCACCAGCAAAAGGTCATCCATCTGGACGTCAGCCCGGCCAGGATACTCGTCGACGAGAAAACCGGCCAGGCCGTGCTGGGCGGTCTGGCGGAGCGCCCCTCGCGCTGGGGGGAGACCGCCGCCCGCCAGCCGCCGGGACGGACCGAGGCCATCTATGGCTATCTCTCGCCCGAGCAGACCGGGCGCATGAGCCAGCCGGTGGACCATCGCAGCGATCTATACGCCCTGGGCATGACCTTCTACAAAATGCTGACCGGGGTCTTGCCCTTCCAGGCGCGGGATGCCATGGAGTGGTTCCACTGCCACATCGCCCGTCAGCCGCGGCCGGTCGGCGATCTCTTGCCCGCCATCCCGCCCATGGTCTCGGCCATGGTGATGAAGCTCATCCGCAAGTCGCCGGAGGCGCGCTACCAGACGGCCCATGGTCTGCGGTTTGATCTGGAAAAATGCCTGGCCCAATGGCGGGCCGGCGCGGAGATTCAGACCTTCAGCCTGGGGCAGGGCGATATTTCCGAACGCCTGCTGATCCCTCAAAAGCTCTTTGGCCGCCAAGGGGACGAAAAGACCCTGCATGACGCCTTCACCCGGGTGGCCCAAGGCGGGACGCCGGAGATAGTGATGATCGCCGGCTACGCCGGCATAGGCAAGACCGCGCTGGTCAGGCAGCTGTACCGGCAGGTCATCGCCCGGCATGGCCTGTTCATCTCCGGCAAGTTCGACCAGTACAAACGCGACATCCCCTACGCCACCATGGCCGAGGCCTTCCAGGAACTGGTCCAGCAGATACTGTCGGAGAGCGAGGAGCGCATAGCCGTCTGGAAACAGCGCATTCAAGAGGCCGTGGGCATCAACGGCCAGCTCATAGCCGATATCATCGGCCAGGTCGAACTGATTATCGGCCGACAGCCGCCGGTGCCCGCCCTGGCGCCCAACGAGGCCGAAAACCGCTTCAACATGGTCTTCAGCCAATTCATCAGGGTCTTCGCCAGCGCCGAGCAGCCTCTGGTGGTGTTCCTGGACGACTTGCAATGGGTGGACCCGGCCAGCCTAAGGCTTCTGGCGCGCATCGCCAGCGAGCAGGACATCAAGCACCTGCTGCTGATCGGGGCCTACCGCGACAACGAAGTGGACCCCCTGCACCCCTTGAGCCTTATGCTCGACGCCCTGGCCAAGGGCCTGACGACCCTAAGCACCATCACTCTCGCCCCGCTGTCACCCGGGGACCTGGGACGGATGCTCTCCGAAACCCTGCGGGCCGAGGAGGCCAAGCTGGCGCCCCTGACCAGCCTTATCCACGAGAAGACCGGCGGCAATCCCTTCTTCGCGATCCAGCTCTTGATGATGCTGCATGACGAGAAGCTGGTGGCCTTCGACTGGAACCTCTCGCGCTGGACGTGGGACATCGCCGGCATCCAGGCCAAGAGCCACGCCAGCAACGTGGTGGACCTCATGGTGCGCAAGCTGGAGCGCCTCTCCCCGCCGGCGCGCCGGGTCCTGACCCTGGCCTCCTGCGTGGGCAACAAGTTCGACCTGCCCACCCTGGCGACCCTGGCCGAACTGACCCCCGGGGAAAGCCGCCGGAGCCTTGACGAGGCCTTGGGCCAGGGGCTCTTGCTGCCGCTTGCCGGCCAGAACTACTCCTTCCTGCATGACCGCGTGCAACAGGCGGCCTATTCGCTCATCCCGCGGGAGGATCGCGCCAGGCTGCACCTCAGGGTGGGCCGGCTGTTGTTGGAGCGCTATGACGCCGAGCCCCGCGAGGAGATGCTTTTCGACCTGGTGAACCAGATCAACGCCGGCGCCCAGCATATAAGCGACCCGGCCGAAAAGCTCCGCCTGGTGGAACTTAATCTCTTGGCGGGCAAGAAGGCCAAGTCCTCCATAGCCTACAGCGCCGCCCTGGCCTACCTTTCCCTGGGGTCCAGCCTGCTTGACCCCGGCGCCTGGGACGAGCGGTACGCCCTGGCCTTTGATCTGCACCGGGAGCTGGCCCTGGCCGAATACCTCAACGGCAACTTCCAGAACTCCAAGGACCTGATTCACCTGCTCCTGGGCAAGGCCCGCGATGACATGGCCCGGGCCAAGCTCTACAACATCCTCATCGTGCAACATACCCTGGTGGCCGACTACCAGGAGGCCATCACCGCGGGCCGGCAGGCCCTCCGCCTGCTGGGGGTGGACCTGCCCGCCGAGGACTTGCAGGGCCAGTTGGATGCCCGGCTGCTGAAGATCAACGCCATCCTGGCCCACCGCCAGATATCCTCCCTGGTCGATGACCCCGAGATGACCGACCCCCGGACCCGGGTGGTGATGGAGACCCTGGCGGCCCTTTTGGTGCCGGCGCGCTACACCGACTACCTGCTTTTCGTGCTGCTGTCGGCCACGACGGTCAACTTGTCCCTGGAATTCGGCCCCATCGCCAAGTCGCCCGTGGGCTACAGCGCCTTTGGCATGTATCTCAGCTTCAAATTGAACAAATTCAAGGACGGCTATGAATTCGGCCAGCTGGCCATCAGGCTGAGCGAGCGTTTCAACGACCTGTCGCAAAAATGCCAGGCCTGTTTCGTGCAGGGCAACTACCTCTCCCCCTGGGTCAGGCATCTCAAGTGGGCCGACCAGTTCAATGAGGCCGGTTATGCCGCCGGCGTCGCCGTGGGAGAGCTGCAATGGACCGGCTACACCCTGGCCTACCGGCCATTCACGCTCTTTTACCGCGGGGAACCCTTGGCGCAGGTGGGAAAGGACCTGCCGGATTTATTGCGCTTCACCCAGAAGACCAAAAACCAGTGGGCCATTGATACTCTCCTGGGCCTGCGCCTGGCCCTGGCCAATCTGTGCGGCCCGGCCCCCGGGGAGCCGCCAGACCTCGCCAGCGGCGGCCAGGATGAACCATTCCTGCGCGCCTGCCACGAGCGCCGCAGCTTTGGCGCCCTGGGTCGCCACGCCGTCCTGATGGCGCAGATCCATTACCTTTTGCGACGCCTGCCCGAGGCCTTGCGGGCCGTGGCCAGGGCACGGGAACTCTTGGGGTTCTACACCAACTCCATCTCGGTGGCCGAGCTGAACTTCTACCACAGCCTCATCCTGGCCGCGCTCTGGGACACGGCCTCGGAGCAGGACCGCCGGGACTATCGGCAAACCATCATCGCCAACCAGCGGCAGGCCGAAATCTGGGCCGGCAACTGCCCCGAGAATTTCCTGCACCAATATCACTTGGTCCAGGCCGAGCTGGCCCGCCTGGAAGGCGATGATTTGCTGGCCATGGGCCTGTACGAGCAGGCCATGGCCGCGGCCCAGCAGAACGGTTTTCTCAACGACTTGGCCCTGTCGTTTGAGCTGGCCTCGCGCTACTACCGGCGGCGCGGCCACGCCCTGATCGCCGACAGCTATCTGCGGGAGTCCCTGGACCGTTACCAGCTTTGGGGGGCCACCAACAAGGCCGCCCAGCTCAGAGGAGAGCATCCCTGGCTGGCCGCCGAGCCTCCCGCCCCGGCGGAAGAATACATCGGCGACCGCTTCGGAAGCCTGGACGCCATTTCGGTGGTCAAGGCTTCCCAGGCCATCTCCGGCGAGATCGTGCTGGCCGACCTGGTCGAGACCCTGATGCGCATCGTCCTCGAGAATTCCGGCGCCCAGCGGGGCTGCCTGATCCTGAGCGGCGACGGCGGGCTGGCGGTAAAGGCCGAGGCCCTGGTGCGGGGGGAGGCGATCATGGTGCGATGGCCGGACAATGAGCCCCTGGACTCCCAGGTCCCCCTGGCCGTCATCAATTATGTCAGCCGCACCCATGAGGTGGTGGTCCTGGAGGACGCCGCCCAGCCCTCCAGGTTCCCGGCCGACCCCTATCTGTCGCGGGAAAAGCTGGGATCGGTGCTGTGCCTGCCCCTCATGCGCCAGGCCAAGCTCATCGGCCTGCTGTACCTGGAAAACAACCTGGTGGCCGGCGCCTTCTCGGCCCAGCGCATGGCGGTGCTTGAGCTGCTGGCCGCCCAGGCCGCCATATCCCTGGAGAACGCCGCCCTGTACCTGGCCCGCAGCCAGGCGGAGGAGGCCCTGCGCCAGTCGGAAAAGCGCTACCGCGCCATCTTCGACAACAGCGGCACGGCCATGATCTTCATCGAAGACGACATGACCATTGCCATGTGCAACCAGGAGTTCGAAAAGCTTTCCAAATATTCCCGGGCCGAGGTGGAGGGCCGCCTGAAGTGGACGATCTTCGTGGCCGACCCAGGCGAGTTGGAGCGCATGAAGGGATATCATCGGCGGCGCGGCGAAGTCCCCCAGGCCGCTCCGCAGTCTTACGAATTCCTGTTCAAGGATAGGGAGGGCGATCTCAAGAACCTGGTCATCAGCGTGGCCGTGATGCCCGGCAAGAAGCAGCGTCTGGCCTCCTTGCTGGACATAACCGAGCGCAAGCGGGCCGAGGTGGCCTTGCGCGCCAGCGAGGAGCGCTACCGCACCCTTTTCGAGCGCCTGGAGGACGACGTGCTGGTCATGGAGGCCGAAGGCCCCGAGGCCGGGCGCATCGTGGACGTCAACGAGGCCACGGTCAAGACCCACGGATATACCCGCGAGGAGCTGTTGACCATGAAGGTGAGCGACCTGGACGCCCCGGAAGCGGCCAGCCAGGTGCCTGACCGCATCCAGCGCATGCTGGCGGGCGAGTGGCTGCGCTTCGAGGCGAGCCATGTGCGCAAGGACGGCTCCCTGATCCCCCTGGATGTCAGCGCCGGCTGTTGGGAATACGGCGGCCGCCGCCGCATCATCGCCTTTGACCGCGATATCAGTGAGCGCAAGCGGGCGGAGAGGGAACGGGGCAAACTGGAGGCCCAGCTCAGGCAATCCCAAAAGATGGAGGCCGTGGGCACCCTGGCCGGCGGCATAGCCCACGACTTCAACAATCTGCTCAACGTGATCCTGGGTTTCGCCGAGCTGGCCCAGGACCATGCCCTGCGGGGCAAGAGCCCGGACCAGGACATTTCGCAGATAGTCAACGCCGCCAGGCGGGCCAGCCAGCTGGTGCAGCAGATATTGACCTTCAGCCGCCGGGCCCAGACCAACATGAACCCCTTGAACCTAAACTCGGCCGTGAGCCGGCTGGTGAAGATACTGGAACGCACCATCCCCAAGATGATCCGCATCGAGACCAAGCTGGCGCCAGACCTGAAGCCGGTCAATGGCGACGCCAACCAGATGGAGCTGGTGTTGCTTAACCTGGCCAACAACGCCGTGGACGCCATGGGCGATCACGGCCGGCTCGTCATCGAGACCCAAAACATGGAACTGGACGCCGCCTACTGCCGCCAGAACCCGGGAGCCCAGGCCGGTCCTTACGTCCTGCTCATGGTCAGCGACAACGGCCAGGGCATGGATCAGGAAACCCGGCAGCACATCTTCGAGCCCTTTTTTACCACCAAGGGCCTTGGCCAGGGCACCGGCCTGGGCATGTCGACCGTCTACGGGGTGGTAAAGGACCACGGCGGCCTGGTCACCTGCTACAGCGAGTTGGGCCTGGGCACCACCATGAAAATCTACCTGCCTGCGCTCCAGGGGCAATCCCCGGCGCCCGGCTCCGAGGAGCCGCTGGCGGCCGAGCAGCTGCGGGGCAGCGAAACCATCCTGGTGGTGGATGACGAACCGGCGTTGCGGGAGATGGCCTGCCTGGCCCTGGAGGAGATGGGCTACCACGCGCTCACGGCCGGCAGCGGCGAGGAGGCCCTGGATCTCTACCGCCAAAAGGGCGCGGAGATCGGCCTGGTGGTCCTGGATTTGGGCATGCCCGGCATGGGTGGCCATCAGGCCCTGCGGGAAATTATGGCCCTGGACCCCCACGCCAGGATCATCATAGCCAGCGGCTACTCGGCCAACGGGCAGGTGAAGGCCTCCCTGGAATCGGGCGCCGCGGCCTATGTGGCCAAGCCCTTCCGTCTGGCGGATCTGTTGCGGACGGTACGCCGGGTGCTGGACCAGTGACCGCGGCGCCTCAATAGGATTTCCAGAGCCGGTAGCATTCCCCCAAGGCGCGCAGATAGTCCCCCGGCCTCACCTTGGAGCCTCCTATCTCGCACCAGCTGGACAGGGGCTGTTCATAGATGGCCTCCAGGGGCGATACCGGCGGGGACTGGGCCTGGAACAGCCGCGAGTAGCGCAGGATGATCTCCACGTCGAAGAGCCAGCGGGCCAGGAAGGGGCGGGCGAAGACCTGGGACAGGCGCTGGTCGGCCCGAAAGACCTTGGCCCCGCACTGACTGTCGTAAACCGGCAGGCGCAGCAGCAGGGAGATCAGGGAGGCGCCCACCCGCCCCAGGTAGTGTCGCCAGGGGCGCCGGTGGATGCGGCGTCCCAAGAGCTGCACCCTGGCCCCCATGACCATCGCCACCCGCGGCCGCTGGCGCAGCACCGCCAGCAGGGCGGGTATCTCCTCCAGGGGGGCGGCCAAATCGGCGTCCCAGAAACCCACGGCCGCCGGCGCGGCCTCCAGGGCGGCCAGGACGCCCCGGCGCACCGCCTCGCCCTTGCCCTGGTTTCGCCCCAGGGCCAGGACCCGCAGGCGCTGGGGCCGCTGGCGGGCCAGCCCCTCCAAGAGGGCCAGGGTGCCGTCCTGGCTGCCGTCATCCACCAGCAGAAAGCCTACCTCGGGAGGGCCGGCCTCCAGGAAGGCCAACAGGCTCTCCACCGGCAGGCGTTGCTGCTCGTTGTAGCAGGGGATGACGATGATGACTGGCTGGTCC
>JAKAGJ010000467.1 GCA_021815655.1 Deltaproteobacteria bacterium
TGGCCCTGGCCTGCCGCATCCTGGGCATCGCGGCTGAGGACCTGCCCAAGCTCCTGGCCCGGCATGGCCTGGAGGCGGAGGCGCCAACGGCCAACCCCCCCGCAACCCCAGAGAAGGAGTGAGGCCATGAAGAAAATGCTGGCGCGATTGTCATTATTGACGGTCCTAGGGGCCTGCCTGCTCTTGCCGCTGTCCGGCCGGGCCGCGCAGGCCGCCGAGCCCATCGTCCTGGGCTGCCCCCTGTCCACGGCCTTTCTCTACGGCTGGGATGCCGAGCGCGGCATCAAGCTGGCGGTGAGCGAGATCAACGCCGCCGGCGGTGTGAAGGTGGGCAACGAGAAACGTCCCTTCAGCGTGGAGGTGATCGACACCCGCGACCTGGAGCCCGGCGTGCCGGTGAGCGAGGCCCTCCTGGGTGTGGAAAAGCTGCTCTTGGAGAAGAAGGCCGACTTCATCGTGGGCGGTCCCATCCGCTCCGAGGCGGCCCTGGCGGCCATGCCCTTGATCGCCAAGTACAAGAAGATCAGCATCCTCACCAGCGGCTCGCTGACGCCCAAGTACGGCGAGACCGTGGCCGAGCACCCCGACCAGTTCAAATACCTGTACCGCATCTCCGGCGAGGCCAAGTGGATGGTCACCGGCGAGATCATCCCCTGCCTGGAGCACATTGGCCAGAAGTACAAGCTGGACCGCCTGGCCATCATGGTCCAGGACGTGGCCCACGCCCGGGCCGGCGGCGGCATCATCGCCAAGGTCATGGCCGGCAAGGGCTGGAAGGTCCTGCCCATGGAGGTCTATCCCACCGGCGCCACCGACTTTTCCCTGGGCCTGTCCAAGGCCAAGAACGCCGGTGCCCAGGTCCTTTTGATCTGGATGGACATGCCCGAGACCTCCATCCTGCTCAAGCAGTGGAATGACATGAAGATACCGGCCCTGCCCTTCGGCTCCATCATCTCCGCCGCCGAGCAGCCCAGTTTCTGGAAGGCCACCGAGGGCAAGGGCGAGTACTGCCTGGCCAACGTGGTCAACGCCGGCAACGCCCCCAGCCAGGCCACGCCCTGGACCATGAAGTTCGTGGACGCCTACAAGAAGATGTGGGGCGTGGAGCCCGAGGGCTATGGCACCAGCTCCAGCTACATGGCCGTGTACACCCTGAAGGACGCCATCGAGCGCGCCGGCTCCATGGACCCGGACAAGCTGGTGGCGGCCATGAAGTCCACCGACCTGATGGGCGTCTATGGCCGCATCAAGTTCGACCCCAAAACCAACCAAGTCATCCCCAGCCTGGACCCCGAGCAGGGGGCCGTGGGCACCATCTTCCAGTGGCAGGCCGGCAAGCGCGTGGTGGTCTTCCCGCCCAAGATCGCCACCGGCGACATCCTGCTGCCTCCCTGGATGAAGGCGGGGCAGTAAGACCCAGGCTAAAGGCCGCAGCCAAACCCGGCGGGGGCGCCGCCTTTGGGCGGCGTCCCCCAAGGAGGGGACCAGGCATGGATATCCTGATCTACGGCATCGTCAACAGCGTTTCCTTGGCCCTGATGGCCCTGGGCTTCACCCTGGTCTATGGGGTCAGCCGCCTGCCCAACTTCGCCCACGGCTCACTTTACGTCACCGTGGGCTTCATCACCTGGCTGTTGCTCAACCGCCTGGGCCTGCCCTATCCGCTGGCCATGCTCATATCCCTGGCGATCATCGGCCTGGTGGGGGCGGCCACCTACCGCTTCATCCTGGTGCGCATCCGGGGCATGGCCATCAGTGAGATCATCGCTTCCTACGCCATCGGCCTGGCCATCCTGGAGGGCCTGCGCTGGGGTGGGCTCAAGGGCGCCACCCTGACCCTGCCGGTATTTGCCGAGGGCAGCGTGGACATTATGGGCGTGGTGGTGGACTTCCACCGCCTGCTGGTCATCGGGCTTGGGGCGCTGCTGGTGGGCGGGCTGTGGTTGTTCGTCAACCACACCCGCCTGGGGCTGGCCCTGAAGGGCATGGCCCAGGATGAACGCGCGGCCCTGACGCTGGGCATCGACAGCGACCGCATGGCCGTATTTTCCATGGCCCTGGGGGCCATCATGGCCGGCCTGGCGGCCCTGGTGCTCTTGCCCCTGGGCAACATAGTGGTGGAGAGCGGCTACCAGGTGCTCATCATGGCCGTGGCGGTGTGCATCGTGGGCGGCCTGGGCTCCTGGACCGGGGCGGTGCTGGCGGCCTTTCTCATCGGCTTCGCCCAGATACTCACCACGGCCTGGCTGGGACCCCACTTCCAGGTGGTGGTGGCGCTCTTGGCCATCATCGTAACCCTGATATCACGGCCCAGCGGTCTATTCGGCCGGCAGAAGGAGCTGGAGGAAAGGGTCTGACATGCGAGAGGTCATGCAATCGCGACGCAAGGAGCGGCTGGACCGTGGCATCAAGGTACGCACGGACGGGGTGTACGCGGTCAGCTCCTGGCGCGAGATAAGCTATCTGGTGGCGCCCCGCCTGCTCTTGATCGGCGGCCTTTTGGCCATGCCCCTCATCCTGGGTCAGGTGCCCTACTGGCAGAAGGTGCTCTCCATCATCTGCATCTACTCGCTCCTGGCCATGAGCTTCGACTTCCTGGCCCATTTCGTGGGCCTGGTCAGCCTGGGCGGGGCGCTGTACATCGGCGTGGGGGCCTACCTGGCCGCCCTGCTCAACACCCAGCTGGGGCTGCCACCCTGGCTCACGGTGCCCCTGGCCACCATCCTGGGCGGCGGGGTGTGCACGCTTTTGCTCTGGCCTTGCCTGCCCCTGCGCGGGGTCTACTTCGCCATCGTCAGCCTGATGTTTCCCCTGTTGGCGGCTCGCATCATCGAGGCCCTGGACATCTTCGGCGGCACCGACGGCATCCTGTGCATGGCGGGGCTACCCAACAAATGGGTGGAGATGTACGTGCTGGTGGCGGCGGTGCTGGCCATCATGTTTGTCCTGCGCCGTTTGGTCAACGAGGACGTGGGTCTGGTCTTTCGCGGGGTCAAGGACAACGACCAGGCGGTGAAGGCCAGCGGCATCAACATCATCACCTTCAAGGCCCTGGGCGTCTTCATCGCCAGCGCCATAGGCTGCCTGGGCGGGGCCATGCTCAGCCATCTGTACATGTGGGCCGGCATCAGCCAGTTCGCCCTGGATTTCTCCATCATTCCCATCGCGGCCACCGTGGTGGGCGGAGGAGGCACCCTGGCCGGGCCGGTGCTGGGCTGCCTGATCCTGGTGCCCATCAGCGAGCTTCTGCGCGACTTCGGGACACTGCGCATAGCGGTCTACGCCATCATTCTCTGCGCCTTCATCGTCTTCAAG
>JAKAGJ010000468.1 GCA_021815655.1 Deltaproteobacteria bacterium
CGCCGACGTCATCATCATGCTGCGCGTGCAGAAGGAGCGCCTGGACGACGTGCTCTTCCCCTCCCTGCGCGAATACGCCCAGCGCTTCGGCCTGGGCAAGAAGCACCTCAAGCTGGCCAAGCCCGATGTCATCGTCATGCATCCCGGCCCCATCAACCGCGGGGTGGAGCTGTCGCCCGAGGTGGCCGACGGACCCTACGCCGTGATCCTGGATCAGGTGGCCAACGGCGTGGCCGTGCGCATGGCCTTGTTGTACCTGCTCATCGGCGCGGAGGTCAGATGAACCAGACCAACGCCAGCTCCCTGCTGCTCAAGGGCGGCCGCCTGCTGTGCCCGGCCAGCGGCCTGGACCAGGCCGGCGACCTGCTGATAAGAGACGGGCTGATCGCCGCCGTGGGACGCGATCTTACCGAGACCGGCGCCCAGGTCATCGACTGCGCCGGCCTGTTGGTGACGCCGGGACTCATTGACCTGCACGTGCACCTGCGCGAGCCGGGGCAGGAATACAAGGAAACCGTGGCCAGCGGCTCGGCGGCCGGCGCGGCCGGCGGCTTCACCGGCGTCTGCTCAATGCCCAACACCAACCCGGTCAACGACAGCCGCGCCGTCACCGAGCTGATCCTGGCCAAAGCCCGCCAGGCCGGCCTGTGCCGGGTCTACCCCGTGGGGGCCATCACCCTGGGCCTCAAGGGCCAGGCCATGGCCGAGATGGCCGAACTGAAGGAGGCCGGCTGCGTGGCGGTGAGCGACGATGGCCGGCCCGTGGCCGACAGCCGCCTCTTGCGCCGGGCCATGGAGTACGCCGCCGGTTTCGACCTGCCGGTGATCTGCCACAGCGAGGACCTGCGTTTGTCCGCCGGCGGGGTGATGCACGAGGGGCCCACGGCCACCCGCCTGGGGCTCAAGGGCATCCCCGCCGAGGCCGAGGTGATCTGCGTGGAGCGCGACCTCAACCTGGCCCGGCTCACCGGGGCGCGGGTGCATATCGCCCATGTGTCCTGCGCCGGCTCGCTGGAGGCCGTGGCCCGGGCCAAGGACGCCGGCCTGGCCGTGACCTGCGAGACCGCTCCCCACTACCTGATGCTCTGCGACCAGGACGTGGGCGACTACGACACCAACTTCAAGATGAACCCGCCCCTGCGCACCCCGGCCGACAGCCGCGCCCTGCGCCGTGGTCTGGCCGAGGGCCTTATCGACGCCGTGGCCACCGACCACGCCCCCCACTCCATCCTGGAAAAAGAGGTGGAGTTCGACCAGGCCGCCTTCGGGGTGGTGGGGCTGGAGACGGCCCTGGGCGTGGTCCTGCAACTGGTGGAGGAGGGTAGCTTGAGCCTGCCCCAGGCCATCTCCCGCCTCAGTTCGGCGCCGGCCCAGGCCCTGGGCCTGCCTGGCGGGCGTTTTCAGGAGGGCTCTCCGGCCGACGTGACCGTCATCGACACGGCCCGGCCCTGGACCGTGGACCCCGGGCAGTTCCGTTCGCTGTCGCGCAACACGCCTTTTGCCGGCCGCGTCCTGCCCGGCCGGGCAGTGCTCACCATCCTGGGCGGCCGCATCACCCACCGCCTGCAAGGAGATTAGGCCATGCTGCGGCGCGTCGGCGGCTACATGAGCGTGGAGGCCTTGGCGCTGATCAGCGCCCTGTGCATCGTCGGCATCTTCTTTTATGCCCACTATGCCCGCCAGGCCTCCTGGCACGACCAGGAGGCCCGACGCCTGGCCAGCGAGTTGCGCCCGGTGGTGGAGGCCTATTTCCAGAAAAACCCCCAGGCCCGTCTGAGCACCGAGGCCTTGTCGCATGAGCCGGGCTTCAGCCTGCCGCCGGGCCTGCAGATCAAGGTCACGCCCTTCAAGGAGCTGCGCTCCGAGTGGCAGCTGGAGGTCTGGCATCCCGAGGGGCAGCGGGTGTACCTGCTCACCCCCCAGGGCCTTAGCGACCAGCCCCGCTAGCCGTCATGCCCGCCCGCCGCCAAGAGCACAAGGAAACCGCCCTGCTCAAGATGCTGGCCTACGTCTTGGGCGTGGCCCCCCACGAGTTCGGCCTGGTGCCAGACTTGGGCGGCTGGGTGGCCATCAAGGATTTGGTCAAGGCCCTGAACGACGAGCCCGACTGGCGCTTTGTGCGCGAGTCGATGGTGCTGGAAGCGGCCACCCGCCTGGCGCCCGAGGTCCTGGAGAGCGATGGCCGCCTGGTGCGCGCCCGCGAGCGCAGGCCCCTGGAGCGCGACTACGCCGCCGACCCCCCGGGACACCTCTACTACGGCGCCCGGCGCCGGGCCTGGCCGGTTATGCGCGAACAAGGCCTTGCGGCCCCCCAGGGCGGGGTGCTGGTGCTCTTGAACGATGCCCAGCAGGCCCTGAAGTTGGGGCGCCGGCGCGATCACGAGGCCCTCTTGATTACCGTGCAGGCCCGCAAGGCCTTGGACAAGGGGGTGCTCTTCTCGCTACTGGGCGAGCGCCTGTGGCTGTGCGACTGGCTGCCGGCCGACTGCCTGCTGGGGCCACCGGTGCCCGAGGAACAGGCCCAGAAGAAGCCGCACAAGCCCCAGCCCGCCGCCACTGGGCCTGGGTCCCCCAGCCTGCCCTCGCCCGAGGCCATGCCCGGCTCATTTTTGCTCAACACCGAGGACAGCCAGAAGCCCTACAAGCGCAAGGGCATCAAGAAGGACATCGAGTGGAAGAAGGAGCGCCGCAAGGACCAACGGCGCGGCGAGCGCTGAGCCGGCGGATTGCGGGGGGAATCATCATGGACATCAGAACCGGCCGGTGGCGCGGGTTAGCTTGCGCCCTGCTTATACTGCTTATCATTTTGAGCGCGCCGCCCGCCCGGGCCATGACGGAGGCCCCGGTCCTGTCCGAGCCCGCCGTGGAGGGCTTCTTCATCAGCCCCAAGCTGCGCCGGCTGTTCAACAGCCATACCTCCTATCAGTTTGGTGACCCCGATAACCACGCGCTCAATCCCTTGAGCCGCCTGGAGTTTCCCCTGGATTCCTGGTGGGGCGGCCTGGAGATCAAGGGGCGCTATCCCCGGTTTGGCCTGGGTATCGAGGCGCTGCGAAGCCTTTCCCCCGAGGCTGATGGCAAGATGCGCGACTCGGACTGGGACGACGACGAAAACCCCGGCCTGCGCACCATCTACTCCGAATCGGACAATCGAATCAACCCGAGCCACACCATCAGGGCCGACGTGGACCTGAAAGTGTCCGACTGGCTGGGTTTTCCCCGGCGCGTGGACCTGCGGCCGGTCATCGGATGGCGCTGGCAGCGCTTGCGTTTCGTTACCCATGACGGGGTTCAAAGCGTCATCGGC
>JAKAGJ010000469.1 GCA_021815655.1 Deltaproteobacteria bacterium
CGTTGGTGCTCTCGAAGCTGGCGTCGCGCACGGCCTTGATCTTGGCGGCGATGCGCGGCAAGGCCCAATCCCAGGACTTCTCCTCCCAGTGATCGGAGTAGGGCGCGCGGTAGAGCACCTGGGTCACCCGGGGGCTGGCCTCCACGGTCTGCCAGATGGAGGAGCCCTTGGGACAAAGGGTGCCCTCGTTGATGGGGTGCTCGGGGTTGCCCTCGATGTTGATGGTGCGTCCGGTTTCCTGGTCGGTGTAGACCAAAAGACCGCAGCCCACGGCGCAGTAGCAGCAGACCGAGGTGCTCACCTTGGCCTTGCGCGTGTAAAGCTCGTAGGCGTGGGCGCGTATGGGCCGAAGATCGAAGCCCAGGCTGCCCAGGGCCAGGGCCCCGGTGGCGGCGGCGGCCACTTGCAGAAACTGCCTTCTGGTGTAGTGCATATGCGCTCTCCTGCGGCGCGCCGCCTGGGCGCGCCCAAATCCCCGCGGATCAGCGGACCACGTTGTGACAACCCCCGCACTCCACCGGCCCGCTGGCCTGGCCGGCATTGCGCTTCTGCTGGTGGCAGTAGTCGCAGCTGAAGCCCTGGCCGTGGAAGGCGTTGCGGAAGTAGCGCGGGTCTTCCTCGCCGGAGCCGCGGTCATGGCAGCCGGTGGTGGAACAGCTCAGGCTCTGCCCGTCCACGTAGCCCTTGTGGTGGCAGGTGCGGCAGTCCTGGTCGGCGTGGGCCTGGTGGGGGAAGCGCACGCCGGGCATGCGCCCCTTGAAGCCCGGGGGCAGGGCCACCACGGTGCCTCGCGGCTCCGGGATGGGGTGATGGGCCGAGGCCTGGTAATCGGGCGGGGTGGTGTGGCACACCCCGCACTGGCCCCCTCCGCCGATAGCCTTGGCCTGCCCCATGTATTGCAGGGGCTGTATGTTGTCCCGGTCGCGGCCGTAGGGGTTAAGGGCCGGGTAGATGGCGTGGGCCGGGGAATGGCAGGCGGCGCAGGCCAGGCTGCGGGTGTCGTCCCGGCGCTGGTGGAAGACGCCGCTGGCCTTGGTGTTCCATTTGCCGAAGGCCACCGCGTCGGGCTTGGGCCTGGTAATGAAGTCATGGCAGCCGTTGCAATCGGGCTCCATGGTCCAGGCGGTGCGCGGGGGGATGTCCCCGCCCCGGGGCTTAATATTGGCCATCAGCTTGTCGGCGTCGTCCTTCTTGCCCGCCGCCTGCTCGGCCTTGAGCAGGCCCAGGGCGTGGTCCTCCAAGAGGCCGTGGCAGCGGGCGCAGTCCAGCCCGCGCTGGTGGTGCACGCCGCGGAAGAATCCGGTGGGCGGGTCCACGGGATGGCAGAAGGCGCAGGATTCGGCGCCCAGGCCGGGCAGCTTGCTGGCGTGGAAGCCGTGCAGCGAGGCCGAGAGCCTCATCTCCGACTTGTCGGCGCCGTGGCACTGGGCGCAGGCCCGGGGATGGCCGGCCCTGGCCTCGGCCGCCAGCTTGGTGCCGCTGTTCTTGTCGTGGGCCTTGAGGATGTTGGCGGCGGTTTCCGCCGAGAGGCCAGGCCCTTCCTTGCCGCCGCCGTGACACTTGGCGCAGCCCAGCTGGGTGGTCACGGGCAGCACCACGCGGGTGGAGGCCAGGATCTGGCCGCTGGCCGCGTCGCGGGCCTCCACGGCCACGGTGGGATAGGGCAGGAAGGTGCCGTCGGCGGCGTAGGGCATCAGGGGCAGGCCCTCGGCGGAGAATACCTGGTCGGCGGCCTTGAGCACCCCCCGCTGCCCCAGGCCGTCGGGGCCGCTATCCGGGGTCAACTGGCGGCCGGCCAGGGATGGAGAAAACTCCCAGTAGCGGGATTTGCCGGCGGGGCTGGCCATGCGCTCCACGGCGTAGGACAGCACCACCCCCTGGGTGACCACCGCCGGCCTCTGGCCGCGCTTGATGAGCTGGGCGCGCAGGTTGGTCCAGGGCGGCTCCAGGCTGAAGAACTGGTCGCAGTCGCTGACCAGGCGCATGCCGCTGTCGCTCCAGGCCAGGAGCACGTACTTGGCCCCCAGCGCGTCCCACGGAGGGATGTAGGTCACCAGGTTCGGCACGGGCTGGGGCTGCGCCTGGGACTGAGCGGCCATGGCGGGTTTGGCGGCCACGGCGGGTTTGGCGGCCACGGCGCGTTTGGCCCAGGGGTCGTTCTTGGCCCCCTGGTCGGCCTTGGCCGGCGCGGCCGAGGCCGGAGCGAAGGCCAGCAGGCCGGCCAGGGCCAGGCTCGCCAGGCCGACCAGGGACAGCAAGAGCCAGCGGCTGGCGGGGGCGGGGAACATTCGTTTACCGGCCATGACCAGTCTCTCCCGTAAGGTGGTCAAGCTTAAGGCGTCAATCCCGGGCCTGGCGACAAGTCAACGCCCGCCAGGCGCGAGCTTTAGTCCGTCACCACGAAGGCGCCGGTCATGTCCTCGTGCCCCTCGCCGCAAAAGATGTCGCAGCGGAACTCGAAGGTGCCGGTCCTGCCGGGCGTCACCCGCAGTCTGGTGGTCTGGCCGGGGACGATATCGGCCCGCATCCCCAGCTCCGGGCAGTTGAAACCGTGCAGGCGGTCGGCGGAGGTAAGCTCCAGCACCACGGGCACGCCCTTCTTCAGTTTGATCTGGCTGGGGCCGCAGTCCGTTTGGACACGCTTGATGCTCACGCAAAAAGTATAGCACCAGGCGGAGGTCGAGAAAAAGCAATTAAGGGCCGTAAAAGGCCGCTGACGGACGAGGCCGCTATGGGGAGGCGTCTAGCCGCTGTCTGGCCGGTGGCCGGAGGCCGGTGGTGGGGTGGAGCTGGAGGCTCATGGCCCCGGAGGGCCGGGGGAGGCCGTATTGGCCAGGGCCTCGGCGCTGACCACCCAGCCGCCGCCCATGGCCTTGTACAGGGACACCAGGGCCTGGAAAAGGGCGGCCTGGGTGCGGGTGTAGGCAAGCTCGGCGTCGAAAAGACCGCGCTCGGCGTCCAACACCTCCAGGTAGCCGATGTAGCCGTTTTCGTAGCGCAGGCGCGCCGCCCGCGTGTAAGAGCGCAGGGCCTGCACTTGGCGCTCCTGGGCTTGCAACTGCTCGCGGATTTTCCTTTGGTCCACCAGGGCGTCCTCCACGTCGCGGAAGGCGTTTTGGATGGCCTGGCGGTACTGGATCAGGGCCTGCTCCCTCTGGGCGGCCACCACCTTTTCCTGCCCCTCCAGGGCCCCGGCGGTGAAGATGGGCGCGGTCAGGGAGCCGGCCAGGTTCCAGACCGTGGCCGGACCCGCGATGAAGTTGCCCAGGTCGGTGCTGGACCAGCCA
>JAKAGJ010000470.1 GCA_021815655.1 Deltaproteobacteria bacterium
CAACAGCAGCACCGAGTGGCCCATGGCGGTGCGCGTGAAGCGCCAGCAGAAGAGCAGGGCGCCGCCCAGCACCACCAGGGCCAGGTAGTAGAAGTCCGTGCCCTGTCCGGGGTCCAGCACGCCCAGGCCCAGGTGCAGCGGCGGCTGGGTGATGCTCAGGCCGTCGTCCCCGCCGGTGACGCTATGCCACTTCACGCCGATGGCGTAAAACAGGGCGTTGAAGGCCAGGGTCAGCAGGGCGAACGGTGTGCCCTTGACCCGCAGCAAGAGCACCCCCACCACCAGCCCCACCAGGGTGGAGGCCAGGGTGGCCAGCAGGACCGCCGCCAGGCAGGGCAGGCCAGCCAGGTGGTTAAGGGCCACGGCGGTGGTGAAAGCCCCCACCCCGAAAAACATGGCGTGACCGAAGGAGAGCAGCCCGGCATAGCCCAGGAGCAGGTTGTAGCTCACTGCGTAGAGCGAGAAGACCGTGGCCTCGCTGACCAGGCGCAGCTGGTAGGCCGGCAGCAGATAGGGCAGCGCCGCCAGGGCCGCCAGCACGGCGAGCCCCGCCCAGATGGTGGCGCGCGAGGGCGTGGCGGTCATGATTTGTCTCCGAACAGGCCCTCGGGCTTGAGCACCAGCACCAGGGCCATGAGCATGTAGGTGAGCGCCAAGGAGAAGTTGGGGAACAGGAGCACTCCGAAGGACTGCAACTGGCCGATGATGAAGGAGGCCAGCACCGCCCCGCCCAGGCTGCCCATGCCGCCCACCACGATCACCACGAAGGCGTCCACCAGGATGGCTCCGGCCATGCCCGGAAAGACGCCCAGGAGCGGCCCGGCGGCCACCCCGGCCAGGCCGGACAGCGCCGCGCCCACCGCGAAGACGCCCATGAACACATAGGGCACGTTGATGCCCAGGGCGTTGACCATGGCGGAGTCGTTGACCGCCGCGCGCACGATGATCCCGATGCGCGTCTTGTAGATGACCAGGGCCATGCCCAACCCCAGCGCCACCGAGAGCGCGAAGATGAACAGGCGGTAGACCGGGTAGACGATGCCCCCCAGGTTCACCGTGGCGGCCAACTCGCCGCTGATGTTCACGGCCTGGGGGTTGTTGCCCCAGAGCCACTTCACCGCCTCCTGGATGATGTAGGCCAGGCCGAAGGTGAGCAAAAGCTCGTGGACGTGCCCCAGCACGTGCACCCTGCGCAGCAGGAAGCGTTCCACCAGGGCGCCCAGCACCAGAAGCAGCAAGGGGGCCAGGAGCAGGGTGAGCCAGAACTGGCCGGTGTAGCTGGCGATGGCCAGGGCGAAATAGGCGCCCAACATGTAGAAGGAGGCGTGGGCGAAGTTCAGCACGTTCATCATGCCGAAGACCAAGGTCAGGCCGGAGGAGACCAAAAACAGCAACCCGGCATAAGCCAGCCCATGCAGGAAGAACACCGTCAGCTCGCCCATGGGTTCTCCTCCGGATCCTATCGACCTATATCTGTTTGGAAGGCAGGACCTCGCGCAGGATCTTGAGCAGGGTGCGGTCCCGGTTCTGTTTTACGGCGGCCAGACTCTCCGGGGTCCAGGAGTGGAAGCCCTGGCCGGCCTTGGCCCCCAGATGCCCCTGGGCCAGCTTGCGCTCCAAAAGGGGCGATGGTCCCTTGGCGCAGTCCAGGTGGGGCAGCAGGTCCTGGTGCACGGCGCGGGTGAGGTCCAGGCCGGCCAGGTCGGCGGTCTGCAGGGGGCCCAGAAAGGCCAGCCGCAGGCCGAAGCCCAGGCGGACCACCGCGTCCACGTCCTCGGGGCTGGCGATGCCCTGCTCCACCAGGTAGATGGCCTCGCGCCACAGGGCGTGCTGCATACGGTTGCCCACGAAGCCTGGCACGTCCTTCTCCACCCGCACCGGATGCTTGCCCGCTCCCGTGAGCAGTTCCATCACCCGGTCCACCACCGCCGGGTCGGTGTCTTGGGCGCGGATAACCTCCACGCAGGGCACCACCTGGGGTGGGTTCCAGAAATGGGTGCCCAACACCCGCTCGGGATGGGCCAGGCCTTCGGCGATGAGCCCGATGCTGATGGCCGAGGTGTTGCTGGCCAGAATGGTCCGCGGCGGGACCACGCTCTCCATCTGGGCGAAGACCTTTCGCTTGAGCTCCAGGTTTTCGCTAACGGCCTCGATGATCACATCGGCCCCCTGGTACAGATCGGCCAGGTTGGAGCAGAGGGTCACGCTGTGCAAAAGGGGTTCGACCTGGTCTTGGGCCACCAGACCCAGCTCCACAAAGGGGACCAGATTGGCGTGGATACGATCCGGAACCGAGGACAAGACCGCCGGGTCCTGGTCGAAAATCCTCACCTGATGACCAGCGCCGGCGAAAACCTGGGCGATGCCGTGCCCCATGAGGCCCGCTCCCAGGATGGCGATTGTCTGCATGCTTGTCTCCAAAGCGTCCCTCGGGGGTTGGTGTCAGGAAACCAGGATCACCATCACGCACTTGACGTCCTGTCCGTTCATGGCCAGGCCGTAGTGGGGTAGGCTCGAATCGAAGTAGATGCAGTCACCCTCTTCCACCAGGTATTCCTTGTCTCCGTGCATGAAGCGCATTGACCCTTGGATGACCAGCAACATCTCCTCGCCCTTGTGCTGGAAGACCGCGCTGGTGCTCTGGGCGGGAATGGTGAGTATGTAGGGCTCCATGTGCTTGTTGAGATAGGTGTGGGCAAGGGTTTCGTAGGAATATCCGAAGACTGTGCCGTCGCGCGCCATGAGCCGGCGCTGGTCTCTTTTCACCAGGGAACAAGTGCTGTGCGACGTTTCCTCGCCGAAGAGATCCGACATGGTGGTGCCCAAGGCCTCGGCCAGCACGACCAGGGTGGACACTGGCGGGGCCTTGTCCGAGTTCTCCACCTTGGACAGATAGCCTTTGGTAAACCCGGTTTTTTGAGCCAGCTTGTCCAGCGACAAGCCCCTGGCCTTACGCATCTCACGAATGCGCATGCCCAATTTGTCTTCAGGCAGCATGCATCAACCTCACTCGCGGGACAGGGGTGGCAGCCTCCATTGGGCGCGACCTCTGGAAACAATTTTCATTAGTAGGAAACCAAGACAACAATATATCTAGCATCTCTTTGTTTTTATTTTTATTTTATTGATTGTGCGTATCATCTAATGTTTCCTGATAAGAAACTACACTTATTGCACACCGGCTGTCAAGCCATTTGCCCAGCAAGCTGGAAGGCTATTCGGCGGGCGGGCCCACCACGCCGAGGTTGTGCTGTTGCGACCTCGGTCGATCGCCCTCGTGCTTC
>JAKAGJ010000471.1 GCA_021815655.1 Deltaproteobacteria bacterium
TCTTCGCCAAGGATCCTCGCAATAATAGCTATTGCTGATGCTTATACCTAATAGGCGATCTGCTTCTGCACCTTGACGCCCTCCAGGCCGGCCAGGATATCGGCGATCTTCTTGCCCGCCGTGCCGTCGCCGTAGATGGGCTGGCTGGGGTAGCGGCCATGCACCAACTGCCGGCGCACCGCATCCAGGATCTCGCCGCGGTCGTGGGCCACGTCGATGACGTTGGCCCCGCGCTCGCGGCCGTCTTGCCGGGAGCCCACGTTCACCGAGGGCACCCCCAGGAAGGCCCCCTCGCGCACCATGGCGCTGGAGTTGCCGATCATGCAGGCGCAGCGCAGCATCAGGCGCACGAAGGTTTCCACCGGGAAGTTCTTGTAGAAGCGGATGTGGTCGTGCTGATAGCGCTCGCGGAACTTGCGCATGCCCCGGCTGACATCGTCGCTGCCGGCGTCAACGTTGGGCCACAGCATCACCGTGGGCATCTTCAGCTCGTAGAGGGCCATCATGGTCTCGGTGATCTGGCGCTCGCTCTGGCCGAACTCGGTGGTCACCGGGTGCTGGCTGACCAGGAGGAAGGGCAGGTCCGGGTCCAGGTGGCCGCCCACGCCCTCGTGCAGGATCAGGTCCTTGTCCAGGTTCTTGCCGTCGTTACGCACGATCTCGGCCACCAGGTCGATGCGCGGGCAGCCCACCACGTGCACGGATGCCGGTTCCTCGCCCATCTTGATGATGCGCTGGCCGGCCTCGCGGTTGGCGGGAAAGTGTATGTGCGCCAGCTTGGTCACGGCGTGGCGCACCGACTCGTCGATGGTGCCGGTCACCTCGCCGCCCATGGTGTGGGCCAGGGGGATGTTCATGTAGGCCGCGGCGATGGCCGTGGCCATGGTCTCGAAGCGGTCGCCCACCGTGACCACCACGTCGGGCTTCAGATTGTCGAAGATGGTGGGCAGTTCCATCAGCCCCAGGCCGGTACTCTTGGCCATGGTCACCGGGTTCTCGCCCTCGATAATCATGTGTACCCGGGCGTCGGCCTTGAAACCGTCGGCCTCGATGACGTCCACCACGGCGCCGTAGCGGTCCAGAAGCGCCGAGGCCCCCACCACCAGTTGCAACTCTAGATCGGGGTGGGCCTGCACGGCGCGCATCACGCTCTTGATGCTGCTGTAATTGGCCCGCGAGCCCACCACCACGCATACCTTGCGCATCGCTTGCCCGTCCTCCCACCAACGGCCGGCGGCCGAAACTTGATTGAATATGCCATGATACCGGAGGCGGCCGCGGCCCACAAGCGCCACGGCGGGGCGGCGAAGCTAAACGGGGCGGGCCTTCTGGCGGTGGAAGGCAACGCCGATAAGGTTGCGCAACTGTTGAATCAGCACCGGTTTCCCCAGGTGGGCCAGCACATTGCCACCCCGGGGCAGCATCTCCTCGGCCCTGGCCAGGTCGGCGGTGACCACTATGACCTTGACCTGGGGATCGATCTTGCGCAGGCGCTTGAGACAGTCCTGGGGGCTCATGCCCGGCATGTGCAGGTCCATGACCACCAGGCGCACCGGATCGGAGCTGAACTTGGCCACCGCCTCCTCGCCGCCCTGGGCCGTCAGAACCCGGTAGCCATCCCCGCTGAGCGACTCCCGCAGGGCCTCCAGGAAGGAAATCTCGTCATCGACCAGCAACAAGGCCGCGCCCTGGCCCGGCTGGGCGGCGCCGTCGGCGGCGCTGGCGTCGGGCGAGGGCTGGTCGCTGGCCGGCCAATACAACGAGAAGACCGCGCCTTGCCCCGGGGCGCTGGCGCAGGTTATGGCGCCTCCCCGAGACTCCATGATGGTCTGGATGGTGGCCAGGCCCAGCCCACTGCCCTTGCTGGCGTGCTTGGTGGTGAAGAAGGGGTCAAAGGCCTGTCGCAGGGTGTCCTTGTCCATGCCCTGCCCGCTGTCCGCCACGGTCAGCAGCACGTAATCGCCGGGCTTGAGCTGGGGGGTGGGGCGGGTGGCTTTGCCCTCCAGGCGGCAAAGGCTGGTGGACAGCGTCAGCTTGCCCCCCCGGGGCATGGCGTCGCGGGCATTGATGCCCAGGTTCAGGAGTATCTGCTCGATCTGGGCGGGGTCGCTGGTCACGGCCGGCAATCCGGGCTCCAGGCGCAACTCCAGGGTGGTGGAGGACGGCAGGACCGGGCCCAGGAGTTTTGCGGCCCGGGTTATCTCCTGGTTGAGGTCCAGGGGCCGGCCCTGGGCGCTGGCCTGGCGCCCCAGGGACAAGAGTCCGCGCACCAGGCCGCCACCGCGCTTGGTGGCATCCATGATGCGCTCCAGCCCGCCGCGGTTGTGAACGTTCTGGTCGGGAACAGCCATCAGCAGCTCGGTATTGAGTGAAATCACGGTGAGCAGATTGTTGAAATCATGGGCTATGCCAGAGGCCAGCCTGGACAGGGCCTCGGTTTTCTGGGCTTGCAGCAGTGACTGCTCCATGGACTGAAATCCGGTGATCGTAAGGCCGGCCATGGAGAAGCAAAAGCCCAACACCCCATATTCGCCAAGAAAAATCCTGGCTGGCCCGAACATGGAGGCCAGGATGTCGTGAACGCCCAGGACGGCCCAGAAAGCCATCCCGATGGTCAGGTAGGGGAACCGGGAAAAGCTCTTGCGCTGACTCCAGGGCCAAATCATGAAGAGGCGCACAATTATCAGGCCATAATAGGCCAGCAGGACCAAGCCCAAGGGCTTCAGGCAAGGACGTGGATAATACCCCCCCAGCCAAAGGCTGGCGCGGTTGGCCAGGTGATCGGGAAGAATGAAGGGCGTGAACCACAGCAACGCCAACCAGGCCAGCATGGACAGGGCGAAAAGACGGTGCCCCTGGGGTGTGCCCCGGGAGAGAAATGAATAGATGAAGTTCGCCAACGCGTAATATAGCAGCAATAGCGAAGTGTGCATTAAGCGCAGGAGCACCGCCAGGCTTGTCTGGGACTCGGCGTGAAAATCAAAAAAAATAAAGATATTGTAAAGAGAGGCTGCCAGGCAGACCAGGCTTCCCCAACCTATCCAGACGTAGCGGCGGTTTCTCAGGAAGAACCAATACTGGAAGATGGCCATCGACATGGCCACCGAGCCCGCCAGCATGGGGCCCGCGGAAACCAGGAACAAGCTGGTGTCATGCATTGTTGGTGATACCGCCGCCAGGGAACCAGGAGGGGGCCGTCTCCGCACGGTGATCTGGCGGGTGGGGCCTGGCCGGGGCAGCCGCCATCACTACTGGCTCGCGCTAGCGCATTGGGTGGACATT
>JAKAGJ010000472.1 GCA_021815655.1 Deltaproteobacteria bacterium
ACGACAGCGCCCATGGCAAGAGCTACCAGGCCCGCAGCCTGGCCCGCCAGGTGCTGGGCCTGGTGGACGGCGTGCAGAGCTTCGGGCGCATCATGGCCAGCACGCTCAAGGTGATGCCCGAGCTGGGACGCCATCAGGTGGAGGATTTGTTCCAGGTGTTGATCCAGCGCGGGCTGGTCACCACCAGGGAGCTGCCCCGGCCCCGGGCCGAGATAGAGGTGCGCGACCAGGTGGAGGTGCGCACCATGCAGGCGCTCAAGGCCTATAAGAAGGCCTCGGATGAGGGACCGGCCTCCAGCGGCTAGCCCAGCCGCTGGTTTTGGCCCTTGGGCCGCGCCGCCAATAAGTCGCACACCCAGGACGCCACCACCAGAAACAACAGCACCGTGCCCAAAAGGGTCATGCAGGCCTTGGTGCCCAGCCACAGGATGAGGAAGAAGCTGGTGCCGATGGTGCCCAGGATGCTGCCGCAGGTGCTGATGGCGTAGAGGTTGCCCGCGCCCTGGCCGGCCAGGCGCTGGTCGCGCACCAATAGCTGCACGGTGTAGGGCGAGACGGTGCCCAAAAAGGCCGTGGGCAGGGTGAACAGGCATAGCGATGCCATGAGCGGGCCCAGGCGTTGGCCCAGGTCCAGGTCGAAAAGTGACTCGCAGATGGGCCAGGCATATACCGGGAAAAAAGAAATAAGCACCGCCGGCGCGAAAAGCAACAGCGCCAGGCCCCGGAAGGAGCTGCCCCGGCTGCTCAGCAGCCCGCCAGCGTAGTAGCCCGCCGCCAGCCCCAGCATGAAGACGCTGATTAGGCTGCCCCACACAAAGATGGAATTGCCGAAAAAGGGCGCCAGCACCCGGCTGCCCAGTATCTCGAAGGCCATCACCACCGCTCCGCTGAGGAAGGTGATGAGGTAGACGCCCCAGGCCAGGCCGCGTTGGCTCATGGCCGGCCATCCAGGGACGAGGGGGCCTCCATGGTCTTGAGCAGATTCACCGGCGCGAAATCGTCGGTGAGCGCCCGGGCCTCCACCTGGCGACCGGTGTAGTCGCTGTATTCGGCCTTCAGGCGTTGGGCCAGGTCGAAGCTCCAGGGCCGGCCCAGCATCAGCTCGCGCGCCCGGGCCAGGGCCTGTTCGCGGCTCACGCGGCCGGGTTCCTGGGTGGCGATGAAGATATAGTTGGCGCTGCCCGTGGCCCGCAAGAGATAGAGCTGGGGGAAGACCTCCTGGTAGGTCTTGATCTGGGCCGTGAAGTAGCGGTTGAGGGTCAGGCTCCAGATATTGCTGGCCAGCACCCCGCCGGCCGCCAGGCGCGAGCGCGCCAGCTCCAAAAATTCCCGCGTGGTGAGGTGAAAGGGCACCGCGTGGTCGTTGTAGGCGTCCAGGAAGATGAGGTCGTAGCGCTTGGGATGGCGTTTAAGGTAGATGCGTCCGTCGCTGACGCTGAGGCTCATCTTGTCGTCGGGCTTGAAGCTCAAATACTTCTCGGCCACCCGAGCCACCTCGGGGTCTATCTCCACGATGTCCATGCGCGCCTGGGGGAACAAAAGGCGCAGATACATGGGCATGGAGCCGCCGCCCAGGCCCACGAAGAGGACCTCGCGGGGCTCGCGGTTCAGGAAGGCCAGGGCCGCGAAGGCGCTTTGGGTGTAGGCGAAGGTGAGCACCTCGGGGTGGCCGGGCAGCACCGCGCTCTGGTGCCCCATGGCCCGGTTGAAGGACAAATAGCGCAGGCCGCTGGCCGCCTCGATGACCATGATGTGGTGGTACAGGGAGTCGGTCTCGTAGAGCATGCGCCCCGTTTCGACAGCGCGGGCGGGGGCGGGCAGGGCCAGCAGCAGCGCCAGGGCGCCCAGGAGGGCGGGCCAGGAGGGGCGGCGGCGGCGCGGCATGGCTGGCCCGCTAGTTGCGCAGGGCGCTGATGGGGGCGGGCAGGCGACCGCCTCGGCCCATGAACTTCTCGCCGCTGAAGCGGTTCAAGGCCATCACCGGGGCGCGCCCCAGGAGGCCGCCGAAGTCCACCGACTGGCCGGCCACCAGGCCGGGGGCGGGGATGACCCGCACCCCGGTGGTCTTGTTGTTGGCCATGCCGATGGCCAACTCGTCGGCGATGAGCGCCGCCAGGGCGTGATGGGGAGTATCGCCGGGCACCGCGAACATGTCCAGGCCCACGGAGCATACCGCGGTCATGGCCTCGAGCTTTTCCAGGGAGAGCGCCCCGCACTCCACGGCCTCGATCATGGCCAGGTCCTCGCTCACCGGGATGAAAGTGCCGGAAAGCCCGCCCACGTGGCCCGAGGCCATGGCCCCGCCGCGCTTGACCGCGTCGATCAAGAGCGCCAGGGCGGCGGTGGTGCCGGGCGCGCCCACGCGTTCCAGGCCCATGGCCTCCAGGATGCGTCCCACCGAGTCGCCGATCATGGTGGTGGGCGCCAGGCTGATGTCCACCACCCCGAAGGAGACGCCCAGGCGCCGGGCCAGCTCGCGCCCCACCATCTCGCCGGCGCGGGTGATTTTAAAGACCGTGCGCCGGATGACGTCGCTTAAGGCCGTGAGGTCGCAGTCGGGATGCTGGGCCACCACCGCCCGCACCACCCCGGGGCCGCTGATGCCCACGTTGAGCACACAGTCACCCTCGCCGGCTCCGTGAAAGGCCCCGGCCATGAAGGGGTTGTCCTCGGGGGCGTTGGCAAAGGCCACGAACTTGGCGCAGGCGATGCCCAGGGGCGCCGCGGCGGCCATGTCTTTCAGAATATGCCCCAGGCGGGCGATGGCGTCCAGGTTCATGCCCGCCGCCGTGCTGGCCAGGTTCAGGAAGCCGCATATGCGCTGGGTGGTGCCCAGGGCCTCGGGCAGGGACTCCATGAGCCGCTGGTCGGCTTGGGTGGCGGCCTTGTGCACCAGGGCCCCGAAGCCGCCGATAAAGTCCACGCCGGCCTGGCTGGCGGCCTGGTCCAAGGCCAGGGCCAGATGGATGGGGGCGCGCTGTTCGGGGCAGGGCTCGATGAGCCAGGCCGCGGGGGTGATGGAGATGCGCTTGTTGACTATGGGCAGGCCCAGTGCCTCGCTCACCTCGGCGGCCTCGCGCACCAGCCGCGCGCCCAGGCTGCTCAGGCGCTGGCGGCAGGCCTCGGCCAGGCGCAGGTGGTCGGGGTGGGCCAGGTCCTTGAGGTTCACGCCCAGAGTCACCGCGCGGATGTCGAAGTTGTGGAACAGGATCATCCCGGCGGTTTCGTAGGCTTCTTCCACGCTGATGGTCATGAGCTATCCTATATCCATGGAAG
>JAKAGJ010000473.1 GCA_021815655.1 Deltaproteobacteria bacterium
TTGTCGGGCAACTACAACGACCTCCAGGGCCAGCCCCTCTACAGCCTCCAAGCCCTGACAGGCTTTCTGCAGGAATTCGCCCTGCCTCTGGCCCGGGGCGTGATGGCAACCTATCTGGCCGGCGGTCAGCCCGGCCACCTGGCCCTGGCCCGGGAACTTCTGCAAAAAGCCTGATTGCGCCTGGCCCCCAAAATGCCCCACCCCTGGCCGGCGGGACGCCGGGCCAGGGGTGGATCGCGCGGGACAGGGGCCCTCGTCGGCTGGGCCACCTGGGGGCGGCCCCTACTCCACTTCGGCCTCGTTCTTGATCTTCTTGTACTTGGCCGTCTCGGAAATCCTTTTCTGAGCCGCCTCGCAGGCCTCCTCCACGGTGAGATGAATCTCCCCGCACTCCGGGCAGGTCATCTCCACCTCGTCGCCAATGGTGCGACCCCTTATCTCGTCCACCGTCATGTGGCCGATGGAGCCGCACTTGGTATCCACGCGCTCCGCCCTAACCTTGGAGCGCTCCTTGCTATCGGGCATATCCCCCTCCTCGTCGGTTGCCACCATGCGCCTAGGCACAGCTGCTGTCTTATATCGTTTACCGTTCTTGCGCCGGCATCATTCCTTGCGGCCTTGCCCCAGCAGGTTGCCCCGGGCGTCCGTGACCTCGATCTCCACGATGCGACCGCCGTCCAGGCGGTGGGTGGCGCAGCTCAGTCACGGGTCATAGGCGCGCACGGCCATCTCAACCTTGTTCAGGGCCTCCTCGCTCACCTGGCCGGCCCGGATCACGTCCTGGGCGGCCTTCCTCACGCTCATGTTCATGGGCGCCACGTTGTGGGTGGTGCCTACGATGAGGTTGGCCTTGACCATGAGTCCGTTGGCGTCGGTGGTGTAATCGTGGATCAGGCTGCCCCGGGGGGCCTCCACGCAGCCCACGCCACGGCCAGCCTTGGGGGTTACGGCGTCACGCACCTTGGGGTCGGTGATGCCGGGATCGTTAAGCAGTTCCACCACGCGCTCGCAGGCGTAGACCAGCTCGATGAGCCGCGCCCAGTGATAGAGCATGGTGGACTGGGCCGGCCGGCCGAACTTCTGGCGAAACTCCTCCAACTCAGCCTGGGCCAGGGGGGTGTTGATATGATCGCAAACGTTGAGCCGGGCCAGGGTGTTGGCGCGGTAAATGCCCTTGGGGGCCTTGATGTCCATGGAGAAACCCTCGCCCCAGGAGCGGGCGTAGGGGAACTTGCCGTAGGACCAGGGCTCCACGTGCTCGCCGATGTGGTCGGTGTACTCCTGATAGCTGAAATCGCGGAAGGAGCCGTCGGGCTTCATCAGGCGCAGAACGCCGTCATAGAGGTTGAGCGAGCCGTCCTTGGGGTCCACGGTGCCCAAAAAGCCGGTGGTGATGGCCCCCAGGTTCAGGGTCTCCTCGTCCAGCTTGGCGAAGACGTTCTCCTTGGCGAAGCTCATGCAGAACTTGGCGAACTCCAACTGCTCCTGGCACTGGGAGTAAAGCTCCTGGCGCTCGGCCTCGCTCATGGGCTTAGAAAAGCCGCCGGTGACCATGGCGATGGGGTGGATCACCTTGCCCGCGAACTTCTCGATCATCATTTGGCCGGCCTGGCGCATCTTCACCACCCTGGCCGCCAGCTCGGGGGCGGCGCCCACGATGCCGATGACGTTGCGCACACCGAAGTCGGCGCCCGGCCCCAGCACGAAGTCCGGGGCGGCCAGGAAGAAGAAGTGCAGGATCTTGTCGTTGATGTGGGCCATGATCTGCATCAGTTCGCGCAGCTTGCTCCCCGCCGGGGGCACCGTGGCCCCGAAGCAGGCGTCCACGGCCTTGTTGCTGGCGGTGTGATGCATCCAGGGGCAGATGCCGCAGATGCGGCTGACGATGCGCGGCACCTCCTCGGCGGGGCGCCCCTCTATGAACTTCTCGAAGCCGCGCATGGCCATGATATGGAGCTTGCTGTCAACCACCTCGCCGGACTCGTCCAGCTGGATGGCGATGCGGGCGTGCCCCTCGATGCGGGTCACGGGCTGTATGTTGAGGATGCGTCCGGCCCCCGCGTGGGAAAAGTCGCGGCTGGCGTCCTTGATCTCGATGGTCTGGGTCATGTTGTTATGCCCCCTGCTTCTGCCCGGCGGGCAAGCGCCGGCTGGGGTTCATGAGACGTCCGTGAGCGCCGGAAAAGCGCAACAGGCTGGGGCGGTCGATGACGCCCTTGATGTCTATGCCGTTGCTGGCCAAAGCGTTGAGCATGTCCAGCATCTGGTTGCCGTCCTGCCTGACCGGCCCGTAGCAGCCCCGGCAGGGCACGCGGGCGCTCAAGCAGCGGGGGCTTTCGCCGTGGGCCCCGGCGCAGCCGGCCCGGGTCACCGGCCCCATGCACAATAGCCCCTGCTCCAGCAGGCAGCGCATCTCGGCAAGGGGCTTGGCGGGGTCGTACTGGGGGTTTTGCAGGAAGCGGCGCACCTGTTTCACCGCGCCCTTGCCCTCGCGGCGCGTGGGGCATGTGTCGCAGACGCTCTTGCTGGGCAGCACCGGCGCCCTGCCCTCCAAGAGCGCCGTGATGGCCTCGGCGATCTGGTCGGGATGGGGCGGACAGCCCGGCAGGTACAGGTCCACCTTGACCTTCTCATCCAGCGCGTAGGTGCGGGGCAGCATCCGCGGCAGATTGGGGTCGTCGGGGTCGGCGGCGGCGTCGGTGCTCTCGCTGCCGCGATAATAGCGCTCGAATAGCTCTGCGTCGCTACAGGCGTTGATCAGCGCCGGGATGCCGCCGTGGGTGGCGCAGGTGCCCAGCGCGATGAGCACGTCGCAACTGGCCCGCATGGCCATCGCCACTTCCAGGTGCTCCTGGTTGCGTATGTTGCCGCTGATGATGCCCACCGTGGCCGGGGGTATGTCCAGGTGATGCACATCGCCCTGGCCGGTCTGGCCGAAGTACTTGTGGTCCATGAGCACGGGGATGTGCACGAACTCAAGCTGGGGCAGCACCGTGAGCAGGGTTTCGCCCAGATTGAGTATGGATATCTCGCAGCCGGAGCAGGAGCCCAGCCACTCTTCCGCAACCTTTACCGGCATGCCGCCACCTCCTCGGGCTGGGCGCCGGCCTCGGCGCGGGTGTTGTAGAGGGACGGCCCCAGGGCGCGCACCGTCTCGGTCATCTCGCGCACGCTGGCGGCGAAGCGCTCGGCCTCGGCCGAGGAGCACCACACCAGGCGGAAGCGCTCCTTCTCCAGGCCCAGACTCTCCAGCATGGCCTCCACCACCGCCAAC
>JAKAGJ010000474.1 GCA_021815655.1 Deltaproteobacteria bacterium
GCAGACGGCGCGGGCGGTCATGATCATGGCGGCCATGTCGATGCCAAACGGGCAGAACATGGAGCAGCGCCGGCAGACCGAGCACTGGCCCCAGATCACCTCCTTGGCCTGGGTGAGGAATTCGCGGTCCACCTCGCCCCGGCGCTTGTACATCTCGCCCAGGGTGGATTTCACCTTGTAGGCCGGGCTCAGCTTGGGGTCCTTGTCCGAGGCCAGATAGAAGAAGCAGCTATCGGCGCAAAGGCCGCAGCGGGCGCAGATTGACAGCCAGGTGCGCATGCGCGCACCCAGGTTGGTCTCCAGGATGGTCCTGATCTTCTGGGTGTCGATGGGCTTGGGCGCGGCCTCGGCGGCTTCGGCTTGTCCGTCGGCCTCGTCCTTGTCCTGGTCCACGGCCTCGGCGGCCGTTTGTTCCATGTCCTTTTCAGACATATGCGCACTCTCCCCGCGAGGAAGTTGGCAAGCGACGCTTTACCAGACGTGGGCGCCCAGGCGGCCGTCCAGCACGCGGCGCGCGCCCATGTCCGAGCCGATGAAGGCCCTGGTGAAGAAGAAAAGGATCAGGTGCCCCAGCTTGCTGAAGGGGATCACCACCAGCATCACCTCGCCGCTGAGGATGTGCAGATTGAGCATGAGGTCGTAGGGGCCGACCTGGTGGAAGGCCAGGAAGCCGGTGAGGAAGGGGGCCAGCACCAGGATGAGCAGCAGGTAGTCCCAACCGCTGGAGAGGATGCGCACCTCGGGCCGGGCCAGGCGCCGGACGAACAGAAAGACCACCGCCGCCATCACCACCATGGTCAGCACGTCGGCCGCTTCGTCGGGCATTGACCACGGGCTGACGCCGAAGGACTCATCCCAGAGCAGGTTGTGGGCCGACAGGAACAGGGGTGTGGCCAACAGGCCCACATGGAACACCCAAAAGACCAACCCGAAGAAGGGCTGCTGGCGCAGGGAGACGCTGCCCAGGGGCACCAGCCAGCCGAAGATGGAGCGCAGGGACCAGGACCAGTCGAAATGGTTGTAGTAGACCTTGTCCCGCTCCTTGCTCAGCCCGACGAGAAAGGCCAGGCGCACCAGGAGGCCCACCAGCAGGACCGTGAAGGCTATCCAGGCCCCGGGTCCGCGCAGGAACTCGAATAACTGAGTCATGCCCCTGTTTCCCTCCCTAAAGATTCAGGTAGGCCTTGCCTCTCGCGGGTTGCCCCGGCGACGCGGATTGGGCGTGGAGACAAGGCCTGCTATACACAAGCAGATAGATTCTAATTGTGTGTAAAGACGCAAGTCAAGGGATTACCTAAGGGTCCACTCGGGTTTTTCGTGGTTGATTGCACATTTGGCCCACCTGTCCCCGGGTTTAATGGCGCACAGTTAACAGGGATTGACGCGCATAGCGCCAACCCCGGGCCACCGGCCGGGGGGCCCCTAGCCCCGGGCCAGGATGGCCGCCAGCTCGGCCGCCTTGTCCCGGCTGGCCTGGTCCGGCCCCCACATTTCCACTTGGTCCGGCCCGGCCGCCCCCAGGCCCAGCTCCACGGCCCGGCTGATCTGCTCCTGGGCGAAGACCGGCCGGTCCATGATCTCCGGGGTGCTGCCCAGGCCCTTGAGGGCGGCCACGCCCACGGCATCCAGGGCCACGCGGTCCTCGCTGGCCAGGAAGACGCCGGCGCGGGCCCTTTTGCCGGTCATGGGTCCGCCCTCCACGAAGGCCTCCAGGCCGTCCATCAGCACCAGGGCCGGCTTGAAGGGCTGGTTCAGTTCGGCGATCATCAGGCGCTGGTGGGGTGAGTCGTGCAATTGCCGCATGTAGGGGTGGCCCTGGCGCGCCCCGGCCACCACGCCCACGTGCAGCTTGAGCGACAGGGTGAAGACCCCGCCGTACTGGTGGGTCTTCAAACAGCAGGTGGAGACCAGGCAGGGGCTCTCCAGCACCGGCCGGGCCACCCGGAAGCCCTCGGGCCAGTGGCTGTACGGCGGATTGACCAGCACCCAGTCCCTTTCGGGCAGCTCGTCGAAGACAATCACCCCCACGCCCAGCTCGTCCAGCAGGGGTGGCAGGCCCTTTTGCTCCATCACCTGGCGGGTGGACTGCCAGGAGCGCTCGCCCAGGGTTATGGAGGCGGCCCCCAGGCCCCAGAGCCCCTGTATCAGGGCCTTGAGGGTATCGTTGTGGCTGGAGCCGGGGCAGGGGTCGGCGGTGTTCAGGTTGGGCTTGAGGAGCACCGCCTGCCCCTTCACCGGATTGCGCCCCAGGTTGGTCAGGCAGGCGGCCACGCCCTGGGCCCTGTTCTCGGATTTCACCAGGATCACCCGGCTCATGGATCGTCCCTCCCCCTGACGCCCCCCCGGCGCCGCCAGGGGGCGGCGGGGGGCGCTGGCCCGCAATCTTAACACGAGGCGCGTCCCTGGGTGAACTGGGTGAACCGGGCGGGTGGGACCGGGGAGGGGATGGACGGCCCGGCTAAAGGCGCCGGCCATGCCTCGAGGACGGCTCTTTTCGGCAAGTTGCCCAAAATTGCCTTTGGCGGCCCGGGTGGGAAAGGCCCTGGAGGGCCTTTCCCAAAAACCGGATCAGAACGCCAGGGGCAGCTCGCGCCGCAGGCGGACCTCCTTGGGGCCGATCTGGGCCTGCACCACCCAGACCCCCACCCCGGCCGCCCGGGCCAGTCCGAGCAGGCGGGCGTAATGGGGGTCGATGTCCTCGGCCGGGGCGAAGTCGTCGGCGTCGGGGCGCTGCACCACGTAGACCATGGCCGCCGCCGCGCCCTGGGCCTGGAGGGCCATCAGTTCCTCCAGGTGCTTGGCCCCCCGGCTGGTCACGGCGTCGGGAAATCGCGCCTGGCGGCCGCGCACCATGGTGACGTTCTTCACCTCCACGTAGAGGGGGCCCTGGGGCCGCTCCACCAGCAGGTCCAAGCGGGTGCGGGCGTTAATGCGCACCTCGGGGCGCACGCCCAGCGCCCCGGCGAAGGGCGGCAGGGCCCCCTGGCGGGCGGCCTCGGCCACCAGGCGGTTGGGCACCGCGGTGTTCACCCCCACCCATTCGCCGTTGATCTGGATCATCTCCCAGGTGAAGGCGGTGCGCCGGCCCGGGGTGTCGCTGGGGCTTAAGTAGACCGGCGCGCCCTCTTCCAGGCAGGTGAGCATGGAGCCGGAGTTGGGGCAGTGGGCGGTCACGCGTTGGCCGCCCTCCATCTCCACGTCGGCCAGGAAGCGCTGGTAGCGCCGGATGAGCCGGCCGGGCACCAGGGGAGCGGCAAAGCGCCAGCGCAC
>JAKAGJ010000005.1 GCA_021815655.1 Deltaproteobacteria bacterium
TGTTGGCGCTGCTGGGCCTGCTGCACTGGGGGGGGCCGCCGGCGCTCATCAAGCTGGGTCTGGGGCGGGCGGCCCAGTCCGGGCAGCCGGGCTGGCTCCTGCTCTCCGCGCCCGGGGGGGCGCCGGTCTGGGCGCCTCCGGGGCAGCCCCTGCCCAACCCGGCTGGCGGCACCCTGGTGGCCTATGCCCTGTGGCGGGCCCCCCAGAGCGGGGAGTACGCCTTCAACCTCACCGGCAGCCCGCCGCCCCACCTGGTGGGGCTAAGCCTGGGCCTGGACGGCCAGCCCGTGGTCTCCCTGGAGGAGGACCGGCGGGGGCAGGTCAGGCTGGAGCTTGGCGCGGGGCCGCACCTGCTGCGCCTGGAGGTGGCGGATCGCGGCAAGGGTCAGGGTTGGGGCCAGGTGCAGGTCTACGCCCCCGGCGGGCCGAGCGCCGATCTGCTGGCCCAGGACGGACCGCGCTCTCCCCCGGCGGCGAGCATAGAGGCCTGGTGGCGGCTCCTGTGCTGGTTGGGCGACCCGGCCCTGGCCGGGGGTCTGGCCAGCCTGGCCACCATGCTGCTGGTGCTCTTGCCCTTGTGCCTGGCCGGCGGCTGGAGGGGCCTGGCCGCCTGGGTGGGCATCATCCTGCTGCCGGCCCTGCTGTTGCCCGGTCCGCCCCAGCGCACTCCCTTCCTGGGCGGGCCTCTCATCAAGAAGCTTCAGGACGAGGGGCCGGCCTATGTGGTGATCGGCAACTCCCTGGCCGAGGGCAGCGTGCACCGTGGCCTGTTGGCCCGCCTGGCCGGGGGCAACGTCGTCAAGCTCACCTATTCCGGCTCCGAAACCACCATCCACTACCTGTTGTTCAAACACGTGCTGCTGGCCTCGGGCGTGCGCCCCCGGGTGACCTTCATCTTCACCCAGGACAACTCCCTGACCAACCCCCACCTGATGGTCTTTCCCAAGGCCTTCGCCACTCTTTCGCCCCAGGGGCGCGACCCACTGGTGGAGCGTCTGGTCTTTGGCGGGATGTCCCCGAGCCGTGCCCTGGACCAGGCCTTGGGACGGGTGTTTCGGGTCCGGGCCTATCAGGACCAGTGGAGCCAGGCGGTGCCCGGCCTGGCCCTGGAACTGGCCCAGGCCGGCGCCGCGGCCCTGGGCCAGCCCGGAGACGCCAAGCTGCGCAAGCACGCCAACGCCCGCTTCAGCCTGGAGCGCCTGCGCCAGCGGCCGGAGGGTAACGGCGGCCAGCGTCCGGACCGCTGGGAGACTCCTTACGATCCCGAACAATATCTGGATTTCGATCAGGTGCTGGGCGGCTCGTTTCTGCCCCACTTCATCACCCTGGCCCGGGAGCGGGGGCTGAAGCTGGTTTTCGTGCGCATGCCGCACCGTCCCGGCCCTGAGGGGCCGCCGCCTCAGGACCCGCGCCTGGAGCGCTACGTGGGGCGCCTGGCGGAGTACCTGCGTGCCCAGGGCATGGGCTTCCACGACTTCACCGGCGACCCCGGGCTGCCCCAGGCCATGTTCCTGGAAGACGACCACATCTCCGATGCCGAGGGCTTCACCCGGCTGTTTTATGAACGCCTGCGCGAGGTCTTCCCATGAGCTTCACCAGCCTGGCCTATGTCATCTTCCTGGCCGGGGTGCTGGGCCTGTACTGGTGCCTGGGGCGGCGCTGGCAGAACCGGTTGCTGCTGGCGGCCAGCTGGGGCTTCTACGGCTATGTGAGCCCCTGGTTCCTGGCCCTGCTCCTGGGCCTGACCCTGACCTGCCACGTGTGCGCCCGGGGCATGGCGCGTTACCCGCGCCGGGGCAAGTGGCTGTTGGCCCTGGCCCTGACGGTGTGCCTGGGGGCGCTGGGGCTCTTCAAATACCTGGATTTCTTTTTGGGCAACCTGTCGGCCCTGCTGGCGGCCCTGGGGCTGCCCAGCTTCCGGGCCGGGCTGGGTCTGATCCTGCCCCTGGGGATATCCTTCTACACCTTCCTGCTGGTGGGCTATGTCCTGGACGTGCGGGCCGGGCGCTTGGCCCCGGTGGCGAGTTGGGCCAGCCTGGCCCTGCTGGCCGCCTTTTTCCCCACCTTGCAGGCCGGCCCCATAGAGCGCGGCGGGCACCTGCTGCCCCAGATCGACAGCCCCCGCCGGCTGACCCCCGAGGGCCTGCGCCAGGGGCTGACGCTGCTTATCTGGGGCTTTTTCCAAAAGCTCATCGTGGCCGACAACCTGGCCCTGGTGGCCAACAAGATTTTCGCCCTCCAGGACCCGGACTTCTGGCTCTTGTGGACCGGGGTGCTGGCCTTCACCTTCCAGATACTGGCCGATTTCTCCGGCTACACCGACATCGCCCGGGGCAGCGCCAAGCTCCTGGGCTTCGACCTGCTGCCCAACTTCGACCGGCCCTACCTGGCCAGCTCGCCGGCGGACTTCTGGCGGCGCTGGCACATGTCGCTGTCCTACTGGCTGCGCGACTACGTCTACATCCCCCTGGGCGGGTCGCGGCGCGGCCCCTGGCGGCGGGGCCTCAACATCCTGCTGACCTTCCTGGCCTCGGGGCTCTGGCACGGTGCCAGTTGGAACTTTGTGCTCTGGGGCCTGTACCACGGCCTATTGGTGCTGCTGGAGCGGGTTTGGCGGGACGTGGCCCCGCGAGGGCTGCGGGAGGCGGCCTGGCTGGCGCCGCTGAAGGTGGCGGGGACCTTCGCCCTGGTGGCGGCGGGCTGGCTGTTGTTCCGCGAGACGGACCTGGCCTGGCTCTGGCGCTACTTGAGCCTGTCGCCCTGGGGACCGGCGGGCGGCTCGGGCCTGGTGACGGCCTACCTGTTGTGCACCGTGCTGCTCTATGCCTCGCCCTTGGCCGGCCACGCCCTGTGGGTGGGGCTGCGCCGCCAGGCCCTGGCCGGCGGCCGACCCTCCCTGGCGGCGGCCCTGGACCGCCTGGCTCCCCTGGGGTCGGCCTTGATGTTTCTCTTGATACTGGCCCTGGCCAACCCCGACGCCGTGAATTTCATCTACTTCCGGTTCTAGGCCGCCGGGGAGAGGGCGCCGCGCCCCGGCCCTGGAAAGAGGCCAGCTCCCTCGGCGAGCCGGGGCGCTCTGTCCCTGGCCGGGGCGGTGGCCGGCCCTACAACAGCGGCTCCTTCCACCAGGGATAGAAGTCTGGCAGGTCCTGGGTGGGGCTCAGGGTGAACTTGGGCGGGCGTTTTTCCAAAAAGGCCCGCACCCCCTCGCGGGCGTCGGCCTGGCGCCCGGACCACAGAAAGACCTGGGAGTCGATCAGATGCACCGACTGGGGGTCGGGCTGGATCTGGTTGCGCCACAACAGGGCCTTGTTGAGGGTCACGGACATGGCCGAGGTGTGCTGGGCGATCTCGCGGGCCAGCTCCCAGGCCTTGGGCAGCACCTGCTCCTGGGGCAGCACATAGTTGAAAAGACCGCTGTGGGCCTCCTCTTGGGCGGTAAAGACGCGGCCGGTGCAGGCCAGCTCCATGGCCTTGGCCATGCCCACCAGCCGGGGCAGGAACCAGGAGGAGCAGGCCTCCATCACCACCCCCCGCCGGGCGAAGACCAGCCCCAGCTTGGCGTCGGCGGCGGCCACGCGCATGTCCATGGCCAGGGTCATGGTCAGGCCCACGCCCACGGCCGGGCCGTTGATGGCCGCGATCACCGGCTTGCGGCAGCGGTGGAAGGCCAGGGCCACCTGGCCGCCGCCGTCGCGGTGCTCGGCCAGGCGCGGCGGGGTGCCGTCGGCTTTGCGGCGGTCGAAGGTCTCGCCCCCGCCGGAGAGATCGGCGCCGGCGCAGAAGGCCCGCCCGGCGCCGGTGACCACCACGGCGCGCACGCCGTCGTCCTGGTCGGCCATGGTCATGACCTGTTTCAATTCCTCGCGCATCACCGGGGTGAAGGCGTTAAGCTGCTGGGGACGGTTGAGGGTCACCAGGGCCACCTGCTCCTTGACCTCGTACTTGACCTGCGTCAGCTCCATCTCGGCCCTCCGGGGGATTGATTGATTGCCGCCCAGGGTAGCACAACCCGGGGGCGCGGCCCAATATCCTGACGCGCCACGGCCGGCGGGCCCTTGACTTTATGGCCAGGCGTGCGATTTTTCATCCATACCCGCCCTGGCGGCGGACGCCATTCCCTGGGGAAGATAGCCATGGCTGATTTTGACCTGGAGGACATCCCGCCCGAGCTCTTGCGGGCGCTCCTTGACAACCCCTACGAGTCCCAGATCCTGGTGGACAAGGAGGGGGTGGTGCGCTTCCTGAGCTCCCACAGCGAGGACATCTACGGCAAGACCCACGCCGAGGTGCTGGGCATGCACGTCAACGACCTCAATCCCGAGAGCCAGTTACCCCGGGTGCTCAAGTCCGGGCGGGCCGAAATCGGCCAACTGCTGCGCATCCGGGGCAAGGAGCGCCTGGTGGCCAGGTTGCCCCTGCGCGACGCCCAGGGCCAGGTCGTGGGCGCCGTGGGCAAGCTCATGTCCTGGCACCCCCAGAAGATCAAGAAGATGGCCCGGCAACTGGAACTGCTGGAGAGCAAGCTGAGCTACTACGAGCAGGAGCTAAGACACCTCTACCGCAGCCGCTACACCCTGGATCGCTACATCGGCGAGTCCAAGAAGGTCCAAGACCTGCGCCGGGCCGCGGCCCAGGCGGCGGCCAGCGACCTGCCGGTCTTGATAACCGGCGAGACGGGCACGGGCAAGGAAATCCTGGCCCACGCCATCCACCAGCTCTCCAGCCGCCGCGACAAGGCCCTGGTCAAGGTCAACTGCGCCTCCATCCCCCAGGAGCTGTTCGAGTCCGAGCTCTTTGGCTATGAGGGCGGGGCCTTTACCGGGGCCAACCGCCAGGGCAAGCCCGGCAAATTCGAGCTGGCCCATCTGGGCACCATTTTTCTGGACGAGGTGGGCGAGCTGCCGGTGGCCATGCAGGTGAAGCTCTTGCGCGTCATCCAGGAGCGTGAGGTGGAGCGGGTGGGCGGCACCCGCACCCTGCGCCTGGACTTCCGGGTCATCGCCGCCACCAACCGCAATCTGCGCGACATGATCGCCGCCGGCGGCTTTCGCGGCGATCTCTTCTACCGCCTGAACATCTTTCCCCTGCGCACCCCGGCCCTGCGCGAGATACCCGAAGACATCCCCCGCCTGGCCTACCACGTGCTGACCCAGCTCAAGCAGCGCAACCAGCTCGCCCCCCAGCGCATCGCGCCGGCGGCCATGGAGCTACTCATGGCCTATCCCTGGCCGGGCAACGTGCGCGAGCTGCAAAACGCCCTGGAGCGTGCTGCCGTGGAGGCCGGCGAGGGTCCGCTCTTGGCCGAGCACCTGCCGCCGGAGCTGCGCGGTAAGGAGCCCCGGGAGGTCCCGGCGGTGGGGAGGCTGGGCAGCCTCAAGGAGGAGATGGCCGGCTTCGAACGCCAGGTTTTGCGGCGCGCCCTGGAGCAGACAGGGGGCAATCGCACCAAGGCGGCCTCGTTGTTGGGCATTCACCGCACGGGTCTGTACCAGAAGCTTAAGCGCCACGGCCTGGAGGACCAGGCTAACGAATAACCTCGACGACTAGTGTATATAATTATATACGATTGTATAATTTGTTCTACATAAGTATTCCGGGTGGGCTCAATATAGCTAATATGTAATTATCAGGCCCAAATTTGTGCAATCAGCCCGGGAGAGATGTATATATTTATATACACCAGCCCGCCTTAATTACCGCGCCAGCAGCGGGCCAACCGCGAGTCTCCTCTAATTAATCAACAATATGAGCATGATGGCCAGGAGCGTCCGGTGGGCACGGTGCTTGCTTTATTGGGCGGCGTTCGCGTCTCACATTCATGCCGGCATCAATAAGTTTAGGAGCACCAAGCCATGGACTTCGACATACCCGAAAATTTGCGCCTCATGGCCGAAACCGTGCGGCGCTTCGTCAAGCAGGACCTGGAACCCATCAGCCGCCAGGTGGAGGACGAGGACCACATCCCCGAGGAGATCGTGGAGAAGATGCGCGAGTTGGGGCTGTTCGGCCTGTCCATCCCCGAGGATTTCGGCGGACTGGGCTTGGGCACCCTGGGCGAGTGCCTGGTCTACGAGGAGATGAGCAAGACCAACGCCTGCTTCCGCACCCGCGTGGGCACCAACAACGGCATCGGCTCCCAGGGCATCGTGCTGGACGGCACGCCTGAGCAGAAGGATCACTACCTGCCCAAGCTGGCCAGCGGTGAGTGGGTGGCCTGCTTCGCCCTGACCGAGCCCGAGGCCGGCTCCGACGCCGCCAACGTGCAGACCACCGCCGAGCTGAAAGGCAACGAGTGGGTGCTCAACGGCCGCAAGCACTTCATCACCAACGGCGACGTGGCCGACATGGCTTGCGTCTTCTGCCTGACCGACAAGGCCAAGCGCGCCAAGGGTGGCATCACCGCCTTCATCGTGGAAAAAACCGACCCCGGCTATTTCGTGGGCACCATCGAGCGCAAGATGGGCATGCGCGGCTCCCACACCTGCGAACTGATCTTCGACAACTGCCGCATCCCCGCCGACCGGGTCATCGGCGGCGAGAAGATGATCGGCCAGGGCTTCAAGACCGCCATGAAGACCCTGGACAAGGGCCGCCTGACCATGGGCGCATCCGCCCTGGGCTCGGCCCAGAAACTGCTGGAGCTTTGCGTGGACTACGCCAAGCAGCGCGTGCAGTTCGGCAAGCCCATCGCCCAGTTTCAAGCCATCCAGTTCAAGCTGGCCGACATGGCCACCAACATCTACGCCGCTCGCCAGATGCTCTACCATGCCGCCGCCCTGCGCGACTCCAAGGGCTCCTCCATCATCAAGGAGGCGTCCATGGTCAAGCTCTTCTGCACCGAGATGGCCGCTCGCGTCGCCGACGAGGCGGTGCAAATATTCGGCGGCATGGGCTACATGAAGGACTTCCCCGTGGAGCGCTACTACCGCGACCTCAGGCTGACCCGCATCTACGAAGGCACCAGCGAAATCCAGCGCGTGGTCATCGCCCGCGAACTGTTGAGGGACTAGAGCCATGGCCATCAACAAAGTCTTCATCGTGGGTTCGGGGCTGATGGGCGCTGGGATTGCCCAGGTGGCGGCCAGCGCGGGCTTAAGCGTCACCCTGTGCGACAACAACGCCGCGGCCCTGGAAAAGGCCAAGAAGTCCATCGCCTGGAGCGTGGGCAAATTCATCGAAAAGGGCAAGGTCAGCGGCACGGTCGAGGAGATCATGGCCCGTATCGCCCTGTCCGGCGACCTGGCGGCCTGCGCCGGGCACGACTTGGTGATCGAGGCAGTGTTCGAGAACCTGGCGCTCAAGCGCGAGATTTTCGAGCGCCTGGACGCCGCCGCCGACGCCCACGCCCTCTTGGCCAGCAACACCAGCGCCATCAGCATCAGCGACCTGGCCACCTGCACCAAGCGCCCCCAGCAGGTTCTGGGCCTGCACTTCTTCAGCCCGGTGCCCATGATGGCCGCCGTGGAGGTGGTCAAGGGTCAGTTCACCACCGAGGAGGTCTTCCAGGCTGGCCGCGATTTTGCCATCGCCATCGGCAAGGAGCCCATCCTGGTGCACAAGGACGTGCCCGGCTTCTTGATCAACCGCATCAACTTCCCGGCCGCCCTGGAGGCCATGCGCCTGGTGGAGATGGGCGTGGGCAGCGTGGAAGACATCGACAAGGGCCTGCGCCTGGCTTCCGGCCGCAAGATGGGCATCTTCGAGACCGGCGACATGGTGGGTCTGGAGATCACCCACGGCGCCCTGTTGGCCATCTACGAGGAGACCAAGGACCCCCGCTGGTTCCCGCCGGCCATCCTGCGTCGCAAGATCAAGGCCGGCCACGTGGGCAAGAAGGTGGGCAAGGGCTGGTACCTCTACGACGAGCAGGGCAACAAGATCGGCCTGAACACTTAACCATCAAGAAGGCGCGCCGTTGCAGGCCAGCGCCAAGGAGATATAGCCATGAAACAAGCCGTGATCGTCAGCGCCGTGCGCACCGCCGTGGGCCGCTTCGGCGGCACCCTGAGCGCCGTCAGCGACCGCGACCTGGCCGGACTGGTGGTGCGGGAGGCCGTGCGACGGGCCGGCGTGGCCCCGGAGCAGGTGGAGGAGCTTATCTTCTCCCAGCAGTACCGCACCGGCGCGCTGCCCCCCAACATGGCCCGCCCGGTTAGCATCGACGCTGGGCTGCCCATCCCGGTGCCGTCCTTCACCGTGGCCAAGGCCTGCGGCGGCTCGCTCAAGACCACCTTCCTGGCCGCCCAGGCCATCAAGGCCGGCGACGCCGACCTCCTGGTGGCCGGCGGCGTGGAGTCCATGAGCACCGCGGCCTATCTCTTGACCAAGGCCCGCTGGGGCTACCGCCTGGGGCACGGCCAGCTCATGGACCAGTTGGTGCTCTTCGATCCCATCAGCGGCAACACCATGGGCGAGACGGCCGAGAACGTGGCCGAGCGCTACCAGATCAGCCGCGCCGACCAGGACGCCTTTGCCCTGTCCAGCCAGAAGAAGGCCGGCGATGCCTTGAAGGCCGGGCGCTTCGCCGAGCAGATCGTGGCCGTGCCCATCCCCAGCAAGAAGGGCGAGCCCAAGCCCTTCAGCACCGATGAGCACGCCCGCCCCGACACCACCGCCGAGCAGTTGGCCAACCTCAAGCCGGTCTTCAGGAAGGGCGGCAGCGTCACCGCCGGCAACTCCAGCGGCATGAACGACGGGGCCTCTGCGGTGGTGGTGGCCAGCCGCGAGAAGGCCGCCGAGCTGGGGCTCAAGCCCCTGGTCTCCATCGTGGCCTACGCCTCGGTGGGCGTGGAGCCGGCCTACATGGGCATCGGCCCCGTGGATGCCACCAAGCTGGCGCTCAAGAAGGCCGGCCTACAGGTGGGCGACATCGATCTGGTGGAGCTGAACGAGGCCTTCGCCTCCCAGTCCCTGGCCTGCATGCGCCTCTTGGGCCTGGACGAGGCCAGGGTCAACGTCAACGGCGGGGCCATCGCCCTGGGCCATCCCATCAGCGCCACCGGCGGGGTTATTCTGACCAAGCTCATCCACGAGATGAAGCGCGCCGGCAAGGAGCTGGGCCTGGCCACCATGTGCCTGGGTGGCGGCCAGGGCGTGGCCCTGATCGTGCGCAACGAAGCATAAGACATACCAAGGCGGCACCGGGGCGAGGGGCACCCTCTACTCCCCCCACAGGGTACCCTCCCCCGGGAGCCCCATTTGCTGACCGACGGCCCGTTGTAGACCGTATGGACGCCGGAGAGCCCCGCGGCCCGGCAGCCCGGCACCAGGAGGCACGTGTGAACATCGCCGAACTGCTCAACACCAGCGCCCTGCGGCGCCCCTCCCATCCCGCCCTGGTGACCAAGGAACAAGCCCTGACCTTTGACGAGCTCAACGCCCTGGTGGACCGCCTGGCCCGAGGGTTGGAGCGCTCCGGGCTCCAGCCCGGGGACGTCTGCGTGCTGATGATGCCCAATTCCGTGGAGTGGGTGCTGTGCTACTACGCCCTGGCCAAGCTGGGGGCGGTGGTGGTGCCGGTCAACTTCCTCTACCGCGTGGGCGAGCTGGGGCACATCTTCAGGGACAGCGGGGCCAAGGCCTTCATCGGCCACGCCGCCCACCTGGAGCAGGCGGCCAGGGTCTTGGGCGACATGCCCCAGATCGGCCTGCGCATCGCCCACGGCGGCGAGGCCCCCGGCTTCAAGCCCCTGAGCGCCATTTTGGCCGAGCCCGGCCCCTTTGCCACCCACCCCGCGGCCGACGACGACCCCTGGGCCATCATATACACCAGCGGCACCACCGGCCTGGCCAAGGGCGCCATGCTCACCCACGCCAACCTGGTGAGCAACGCCCGCACCCTGGCCACCATGCGCCACAACGAGGACCACTACGTGATCTTGGGGGTGCTGCCTCTGTTCCACATCTACGGCCAGACCAGCTCGCTCAACACCAGCGTCTGCCTGGGCATCACCCTGCGCCTGTGGGAGCACTTCCAGGCCGAGGAGATCATGGCCGCCCTGGAGGAGGAGGAGGCCGCGGTCTTCATCGGGGTGCCCACCATGTACAACCGTCTGGCCGAGCTGGGCGCCCAGAACCCGCCCAAGCGCTTTCCGCTGAAATACTGCATCTCCGGCGGGGCCTCCCTGCCGGTGGAGATACTGCGCCGCTTCGAGGAGATTTTTCGCGTCACGATTTACGAGGGCTACGGGCTCACCGAATGCTCGCCGGTGTGCGTGGAGAACCCCTTTGGCAAACCCACCAAGCCCGGCTCCATCGGCCGGCCCATCACCGGTTTCGAGGCCCGCCTGGTGGACGAGGAGGATCAGGACGTGGCCCCTGGCGAGGTGGGGGAGCTGATCGTGCGTGGTCCCGGGGTGATGAAGGGCTATCTCAACCAGCCTTTGGCCACGGCCCAGGCCCTGAAGGACGGCTGGCTGCACACCGGCGACCTGGCCCGCATGGACCAGGACGGCTACATCTATATCGTCGACCGCAAGAAGGACATGATAATCCGCGGGGGCTACAACGTCTACCCGCGCGAGATCGAGGAGATACTCTACCAGCATCCCGCGGTGCTGGAGGTGGCCGTGGTGGGCGTGCCCCACCCCGACCTGGGTGAGGAGGTTTGCGCGGTGGTGGTGCCCCGCGACGACCAGGGCGTGACCCCCGAGGAGTTGCGCGCATTTGTCAAGGAGCGGGTGGCCCCCTACAAGTACCCCCGTCTGGTGCGTCTGGTAGAGGAGCTGCCCAAGACCACCACGGGCAAGGTGCTCAAAAGGGCCATCAGCCGGGAGCGGGGCGATTAGGCCACGCCATATGGGCGGGGCCATTTTTTTGCCGGCCGCTCCAGGGGCACGGGGCCAGGGCGAGCCAGGCGAGGGAGGCAGAACATGGGCAAGAAACTATGGGGTGCGATGGCGGTGGCGCTTTTGTGGACCGGCCTGCTGACCGGCACGGCGGGGGCCGAAACGGTGCTGCGCTTCCAGTGCGCCTATCCCGAGAACGCCAACGTGGGGCAAACCACCTTGTTCTTTGCCAGCGAGGTGGCCAAGCTGACCAACAATGAGGTGCAGGTCAAGGTCTTCTGGCCCGACCAGCTCACCAAGACGGGCGAGGTTTTCGACGCCGTGCGTCAGGGCATGCTGGACGGCTACTCGGGTTCGCTATTGTATTTCGCCGGCAAGGTGCCCGAGGTCAACGTGCAGTGGCTGCCCTTCAACTGGCACAACGCCGCCGAGGCCAAGGACATCATAGCCAACAAGGGCTTTGGCCAGGTCTTCGGCGAGGCCATGGCCAAGCACGGCGTCACCTACCTGGGCTCGCTTTCCGTAGCCTCCATGGGTCTGTTGACCAAGTTCCCGGTGACCAAGATCGAGGACCTCAAGGGCAAGATGATCCGCGCCGTGGGCATGGAGGCGGGCATCATGAAGGCCCTGGGCGCCAGCGCCGTGGCCATTTCCGGAGCTGAGCAGTACATGGCCCTGCAACGCGGCACCGTCGATGGCACCGACTTCCCCTGGTACACCATCGGCCAATACAAGTTCTACGAGGTACTGGACCACATCGTGCAGCCGGCCCTGCACACGCCGGGCGTGGTGGAGATCATCATCAACACCAAGACCCTCAAGGGTCTCAAGCCCGAGCATCAGAAGGCCATCGAGCAGGCGGCCAAGAACGCCATGGACAAGAGCTTCACCCATAGCGACGAGCTGGACAAGCAGGCCGTGGAGGAGTCGGCCAAGCACGGCGTGAAGATCTCCACCATCCCGCCGGCGGAGATGGTCAAGTTCCGCCAGGCCTGCAAGCCTCTGTGGGATTCGGTGGCCAAGAACTCTCCCTACTCGGCCAAGCTGGTGCAGATACTCAAGGACAACCTGAAGGCCAAGGGCGTCGAGTTTTAAGCGCCACATCACCTGCAATTCGCCTGGCCCCCGAGGGCCAGGCGGCGCAAGGGACAGCCATGGACAACTTCAGCAAATGGGTGGGGCGCATTAGCCAGGCGGTCGGCTATGCCATGGCCCCCTTGTGCGGAATCATCGCCCTGCTGGTGGTTTATGAAGTGGTCACCCGCTACTTCCTGGCCACCTCCAGCAGTTGGACCAGCGAGGTGGAGAACTACCTGCAGATCGCCATGGTGATGCTGGGCGGGGCCTACTGCCTGCACCACGGCGGGCACGTGCGCGTGGACGTGCTGTACCGCAACTTTGGCGCCAAAGGCAAGGCCTGGGTGGACATCATCACGGCGGTGATGGTGCTCTTGGCTTCGCTGCCCATCATGTACTTCGGCTTTGATCTGGCCTGGGAGGCCCTGGAGACCGGCCAGACCTCGGTCACCGCTGCGGAGATCATCCTGTGGCCCTCCATGGCCACCGTGCCGCTGGGCTTCCTGCTGGTGACCTTGCAAGCCCTGGCCAACGCCCTGCAAGGCTTTGGCGTGCTCGCCGGCCGCCAGGGAAAGGAGGCCTAGCCCCATGGAAACCTGGTTGCTATCCATCATCGTATTTGGGGCCATGACCATCCTGCTCATCGCCGGAGTGCCCATTTCCTTCACCCTCTTGGCCATCGCCGGGGTGGGCACCTACTTTGTCTGGGGACCCAAGGGGCTGTTGATGCTTTTCAACACCGCCTACGGCGAGGGCGTGAGCTACATCCTCCTGGCCGTGCCCCTGTTCGTGCTCATGGCCAACGTGCTCAAATTCTCGGGCATGGCCGACGAACTCTACGAGATCGTCTACCGCTGGATGGGGCGCCTGCGCGGCGGCCTGGCCATGGGCACCGTGGCCATCTGCGCCGTCTTCGCGGCCATGAGCGGCATCAGCTCGGCGGCCACCATCTCCATGGGCCTAATCGCCCTGCCCTCCATGCTCAACCGCCGCTACGACAAGCTCATGGCCCTGGGCTGCATCAATGCCGGCGGCGCCTTGGGCATCCTCATACCGCCATCCATCATCATGGTGCTCTACAGCAACATGACCGACGTTTCCGTGGGCCAGCTCTTCGCCGGCGGGGTGTTGCCCGGCATCCTGCTTACCATCATCTTTGTGGGCTACATCGGCATCCGTTGTTTTTTCAACAAGTCATTGGGGCCCGCCGGCGAAGAGCGGTTCACCCTGGCCCAGAAGCTGGCCACCTTGAAGGGCGTGATCTCGCCCCTGTTGCTGGTGGCCCTGGTGCTGGGGGTGATGTACCTGGGCATCTGCACCCCCACCGAGGCCGCGGGCATCGGCGCGGCCGGGGCCTTCCTGGCGGCGGCCATCCACCGCCGGCTCACCTGGGAGCGCACCAAGCAGTCCCTGGTGGAGACCATGCACCTGACGGTGATGATCTTCTGGATCATCATCGGCGCCAACGCCTTCACCCACTTTTTGGCCTACGCCGGCATCCAGGACATGATGCAGCGGGGCATCCTTTCCCTGGACGTCAACCGCTGGGTCATCATGGGTGTCATCCAGCTTATCTACTTCATACTGGGCTGCTTCCTGGACCCGGCGGGCATTCTCTTGCTGACCACGCCCATCTTCGTGCCCATCATCACTCAATTGGGCTTCGACCCCATGTGGTTCGGCATACTGTTCACGGTGAACATGGAGATGGCCTACATCACCCCGCCCTTTGGCTTCAACCTGTTCATCCTGAAGGGAGTCTGCCCGCCCGACATAACCATGACCGACATCTACAACTCGGTGTGGCCCTTCGTGGCCTGCCAGGCCCTGGCTCTGGTGGCCTAGATCGGA